>JAAYBE010000447.1 GCA_012719015.1 Actinomycetota bacterium | reverse complement strand
TCAAGATCGACTATCAGGTGGTGGACGACGGCATCTACTACGACAGCATCTGGGCCTACGAGGACGACTACAGTCCCGACTTCGACATGTACCTCTGGGACTGGGACGGCTATGCCGACCCGGGGGATACGCTGGCCAGCTTCACTACAGCGCAGATCGAGAACTGGAACGAGCCCTGCTGGTCGGACGCGGAGTTCGACGCGGCGGTGGCCGAGGCGAACGCGACGCTCGACCCGGAGCGGCGCAAGGAGCTCATCTGGCGGGCGCAGCAGATCTTCTACGAGCAGTCGCCGGAGATCGTGACCGACTACCCCCAGAAGCTCGAGGCGGTCGACACCTCGCGCTGGGACGGCTGGACGCGGATGTACGGCGGCGAAGGGGCCGCGTTCTACACGAGCTTCGTCCGCGACAGCTACATGAACCTGCGGCCCAAGGCTGCGACCGCCGAGCAGTCCGGAGCCGGCGGCCTGACCATCGTGGCAGTCGGCGTCGTCGTCCTCCTCGGAGTCGTCGCGGCAGCGTGGTTCATCGTGCGCTCGCGACGCGCGGCGGTCGAGGAGGAGTAGCGGCGCACCGCACTGAGGCTTGCGCCAGAGCGGCCGCGCCTGGCACTGAGGCCGCTCCCCCGGGGGGCGCTGGTAGTCGCGCCGGCGAGTGGCGTCATCCATGACGCCACCGGTGAGGTCATGAGTGGCGCCATAGATGGCGTCACCAATGGCTCCACTCGCCGGCGCGCATCACGTCCCATCCCGCGTACGAGCGGCCGGCGCGCATCAGTCCCGCGCGAGTGCACCGCCGCCGGACGCATCGGCGTGCCGCCGCCATGCCGTGGTAGTAGCACTCGGAGACGATGCGGCCGTCGTGCAGGACCAAGAAGCCGTCGGCGAACGACGTCTCGAGAAAGGCTGCCAAGGTCGCCGCGCCGGCGCTGGACTCGAACTGCACGCCCCGCATGCTCACGGGTTCGGCGGGGAGTTCCCAGATGGCGCCGTCGCCGCGGCTGATGAGCGCCGATGGGATGATCTGGCGGACGTGGCGGAAGGACCAACGGTTCCAGGACGCCTGCTGCCAGGTGGCGAGGCCGAGCTCGCCGTCGGTGGCCTGTCAGCCCGGTCGCACGTACGGGCGCAGCGTATCCTGATGTGCCGTCATGGCCTCATCCTCCGTTCGTCGTTCCGGTTCCTCTCTCTGGTCTGCCCCGTTTGCAGCGGCGAATAGGCGTTGACGGAGGACGCGTAGGGCAAGGGGCGGCGCGGCTCCGTTGCGAGGCCGGTCAGGCGTGGTGGCGGCGAGGTGCTGCGAGGAAAGCGCCGCACGGGCGGGCGCCGGGCCGGAGCCCGCCCCGCCGTCTACGCAACCGGCTGCAAAGCCCTGCAGGCGCGCCTGCGGAGTACGCGGACGTGGACCACAGGGCGCTCGCAGTAGCGCTTCTGGACTCGACGAACCGCCGCGACCGTGCCAAGCCGTGTGCGCTTTGGGTCGTCCCGATGGCAGCCCGGTCCGCAGCCCATGCGGCAGCGTTCCCCCTGGGGGAACGGCCAAACGGCCATCATTGTCGGGCGACCTTCGCGTCCTCAGCGGGGTGACGCCCGCCGCCTCCCGTGGCAAGATGCCAGCTACGGAGCGGCTCGTGGTCCGGTGACCACCGCGGTCTTCAAAACCGTCTGCGGGGCGGTGATCCCGTCCTGGGTGGGTTCGACTCCCATGTCGCTCCGCCAGTCCCCGCGGAGTCGCGCGCCGTGTCTTGAGGCCTTCCGGAAGAACGTCCGGATATGATGGCTGGCGTGACCGACAGGCGGACCATCTACCGAGCCGAGGCGCGGAGGCGGCAGCGTCGTGCGCGCCTGGTGCTCCTCCTTGCTCTCGTGATCGTTCTCGCCGCGGCCGCGATCGCCGGCGTGCTCCTCCTGGGCGGCGCCGGCGGTGACCGAGCCGCCGCTGAGGTCGCAGGCTCGGCCGCGACGTTCCCAGCTTCGCCCTCTGCGGCTCCGACGCTGCTCGACGAGCTCGCCGTCATCGAGGTGCGCCAGGGCGAGAAGGCGACCGTGCGCTATCGGATCGTCGAGGCGCCAGGCCCGGTCGCCGTCACGCTGCTCGTGACGGACGCGACCGGAGCGCCGGTCAAGACACGGCGTCTGGCGGGAGCGGCAGAGCCCGCAAAGCGGCTCGAGGCAGTGGTCTACATCGACCTCGAGCCCGGGAGCTACACCTATGAGCTGCGCCTGGACGAAGGCGGCTCGCCAGCCGCGTCCGGGGCCATCCCAGGGGACCACGGGACGGGCGGCTCCGCGGCAGGAGCGCGGACGAGTGACTCGGTGAACGGAAGCGCCGGCGGCGCGGCGGCCTCCGCCGAGCTCCGCGTGCTGCCGCCGCTGCCGCCGGCGTTTCCGGAGGCCAAGGCGGTGGCGGCGGCCGAGGCGTGGATCGCCGGCCGCGACGGCGACGTCGCCTTCGCGGTCGTCGACACCCGCGGCCGTGCCGCCGGCGGTTGCCGTCCGCATCGGCCGTTCCAGCTCGCCAGCCTGGCCAAGGCGATCCTGCTGGTCGCCGCGCTACGCAAGGACCCGACGCCTGATGCAGCGACCGCGGCGACCCTCGCCCGCATGATCACGGAGTCGGACAACGACGCCGCCCACGCGGTCTTCGCGCGCGTCGGAGCCGCGGGGATGCGGGCGGTCGCGGAGACGGCCGGCCTTGAGGACTATGTGCAGGGCGAGGGCTGGGTGGACACGCGCGACTCGGCCGCCGACCAGGCGACCCTGTTCTGGCGGTTCGAGGAGCTGGTGCCGGCACGGGGACGCCGGCTCGCCCGCGAACTGCTCGCCGGTGTCGTCCCGATCCAGCGCTGGGGCATCCCCGCGGCCGCCGGTCCCGAGGGCTGGCGGAGCTTCTTCAAGGCCGGATGGCTCGGCAAGGACAACAAGCTCATGGTCCAGGCCGCTTGGCTGGAGAAGGGCAAGAAGCGGTGGGCGCTCGCGGTGATGAGCGACGAGAACCCCACGCGCTCCTACGGCTGGGACACGCAGAAGGGCCTGACGGGGCTGCTGCTCGGCCGCGAGCCGACGCCGGCGTACCTTTCGGTCGTGCTCGAGTAGTCGAAGTGCCGGGCGCCGGCCGCTGGCACTGGCGCCGGCGACGGCACGCGTGGCCGGCGCCGTGCCTCACCCCTCGGGGTAGTCGATCGCCTCGACCGTCAACTCGAGGTTGCCGACCGGCCGCCGCCAGAGGACGGTCTTGCCGACGCGGGCGCCGAGGAGCGCCTCCGCGAGCGGTGAGACGTAGCTGATCTTGCCGTGCGCGAGGTCGGCCTCGTCCTCGCCGACGATCGCGAACGCGCGGTCCGGCTGGCCGCTCTGGCTCACGGTGACGACCGCTCCGAAGGCGACCTCGCGGCGCGGTTGGCGCGCCATGGCGACGGGGATGGCGCTCTCGAGCCGCGCCGCGTAATAGCGCAGGTCGCGGTCCACATAGGCGAGCTCCCCGTCGAGGTCGTCGTCAAGCAGCTCGAGCCGGCGTCGCTCGAGCTCGCCCACCCGGGCCTCGAGCTGGCGCAGGCCGGCGGGCGTCACATAGTTCGGGTGCTCGCTCAGCGGCCGTTCGGGGAGGCCCTCCGCGGGCGCCCCTTCGTCCGGCTCCTTGACGAACGCTCTG
>JAAYBE010000073.1 GCA_012719015.1 Actinomycetota bacterium | reverse complement strand
ATGAACGCCCTGAACCCGGTGCGCGAGACCGGCAAGCAGATCGCCGAGCCCATCCAGCTGCACGAGGGCCTCTCCGAGAAGCGGGCCATGGAGCGCACGAGAGAGCTCTTCGAGCTCGTGGGCATCAACCCCAAACGGGTCATGGACTTCCCCCACCAGCTCAGCGGGGGGATGCGCCAGCGGGCGATGATCGCCATGGCGCTCGCCTGCAACCCCAAACTCGTGATCGGCGACGAGCCGACCACGGCGCTGGACGTCATGGTCCAGGCGCAGATCCTCGAGCTGATCGCCCGTCTGCGCAAGGAGCTCGGCCTCTCCTTCATCCTCATCAGCCACGACCTGTCGGTGATGGCCGAGACCTGCGACAGGGGCGTCGTCATGTACGCCGGCGAGGTGGTGGAGAGCGGCACGACCGCCGACATCTTCCGCACCGCGACCCACCCCTACACGCGCCAGCTGATCCGCTCCTTCCCCAACATCCGCGAGAAACGCGAGATGGTCTCTTCCATCAAGGGCGACCCGCCCAACCTGCTCGACCCGCCGCCGGGGTGCGCCTTCTGCCCGCGCTGCGATGAGCGCGAACAGGTCTGCTTCACCGACCATCCCGAGCTCGTCGAGGTGGAGCGCGGCCACTTCGTGCGCTGCGTCCACGCCGTCAAGGGGGTGTGACGATGGCCACGGAACAGGCGGGACACGCCGATCCCGCGCCGGCGCCGCAGGCGGGCGAGGTGCTGTTCGACGTCAAGGGCCTGGAGGTCTACTTCCCGATCCAGGAGGGGTTCTTCAAGAGCATGGTGTCGACCGAGAAGCGGTTCGTGAGGGCGGTCGACCACGTCAGCTTCCAGGTCAAGAAGGGCGAGATCCTCGCCCTGGTGGGCGAGTCGGGCTGCGGCAAGACCACCACCGGCCGTGCGCTGCTCAGGCTCGAGGACGCCACCGCCGGCGAGATCGTCTACAAGGGTCGTCCCCTGCGCAAGTACTCAGGCAAGGAGCTGCGCGAGTACCGCAAGAAGGCGCAGATCATCTTCCAGGACCCCTACAACTCGATCAACCCCAAACAGACCATCTTCGACATCGTCGCCGAGCCGCTCGAGGTCAACTCGGTCTGCTCGACCGAGCACGAGAAGGAGGAGCGCGTCATCACGGCCATCAGTGAGGCCGGGCTGCGCCCCGCGACCGAGTACCTCTACCGCTACCCGCACGAGCTCTCCGGGGGCCAGCGGCAACGCGTCTGCATCGCCGGCGCGACCGTGCTCGACCCCGACGTGATCGTCGCCGACGAGCCGGTCGCGAGCCTCGACGTCAGCATCCGCAACGACATCCTCAAGCTGATGGTCGAGGAGAAGGAGAAGCACGACGTCACCTACATCTTCATCACCCACGACCTCTCACTGGCCTGGGTGATCAGCGATCGCATCGCGGTCATGTACCTGGGGCGGATCGTCGAGATCGGCGAGACCGAGGAGGTCGTGGCCAACCCGAAGCACCCGTACACCAAGGCGCTGATCAGCGTCATCCCGGTGCCCGACCCGCTCGCCAAGCGCGAGCACGTGATCCTCAAGGGCGAGACCCCCAACCCGGTCGACATCCCGTCCGGCTGTCGGTTCCACCCTCGCTGTCCCGAGGCGATCGACGCCTGCAAGGAGATCGACCCGGAGGACGTCCACATCCGCGGCGATCACTACGCCGCCTGTATCAGGCTCAAGTAGCGTGCGTGCCGGCCGGGGCGGGGGAGCCTTGAGGCCCCTCGGCCCCGGCCGGCCCACGCGCGTCGGAAGAAGAGAGGCGACATGACCGAGCTTGCGACGCCGTGGCCGAGCGACGCGATCGAGGCGATGCACGGCGCCGCCCTGGCCTTGCTGGAGAGGGCCGGTGTGCGCGTCGAGTCCGAGGCGGCCCGCGAGTTGCTGCTGACGGCCGGCTGTACCGGTGTCGACGGAGGTCGCGTCGCGATCCCGGCGCAGGTCGTCGAGGAGGCTCTGGCCGCGTGTCCGCGCAGCTTCGTGCTCGCGGCGCGCGATCCGGAGCGCGCCCTCGTGATCGACCCGGACCCGGGCGTCACCTACGTCCACAACCTGGGCGGCGCCCGGGACGTGAGCGATCCGCGCACGGGCGCCGGCCGCCGTGCCACGCTGCACGACCAGGTGCTCGCCACGCGCATCATGCACAACCTGGTGAACCAGGAGCAGATCACCTCGTTGTGGCAGCCGGAGGATGTGCCCGACCCCCTCGAGCCGCTTTACTCCTACCTCGTCCTCGCCCACGAGACCGACAAGGCCATCGGCGGCCCCGGCATCTCGCACCCGTTCCAGGCCCGCTACCTCCAGGAGATGGCCGAAGCCGTGACCGGCGCCGACGGGAGCGGCGGGGCCTACCCGGTCGATCTCGCCTTCTCGCCGGTCAGCCCGTTGATCCTGGGCGGGGACGTCTCCGATGCGCTGGTGGAGCAGGTCCGGCGCGGGGGCGCGGCCGTGGAGATCCTCCCCTGTCCCGCCGCCGCCACCACTGCGCCCGCCGCGCTCTCCGCGGCGCTCGCCCAGCAGCACGCCGAGGTGCTCTCCGGCGTGGTCCTGACGCAGCTCGCCGCCCCCGGCACCCCGGTGTACTACGGGCCGCGACTGAGCGCCGTCGATCCGCGCAGCGGAGTCGTCGTCTCGGGCACGCCGGAGACCGGGGTGACCTCCATCGCCGCCGTCCTCCTCGCGCGGCGTTGCGGCCTCGCCTGCGACTGTTACGGGCTCTGCAGCGACAGCAAGGTGGTGGACACGCAGTTCGGCTACGAGCGTGCCGTCAACGCGCTCCTCGGCCTGGTCGCCAGGCCGAGGCTGCTCTCCGGCGTCGGCGAGATCCAGGCCGGCGTGGCGAGCTGTCCGGAGGTCCTGGTGATCGACGACGAGGTCCTGAACAACGTGCGCTATGCGCTCTCTCCGCGGCCGTGGGATGCGGACGCACTCGACGTCGAGGCGATGGTCGACGGGGTCCTCTCGGGGCGTGGGTTCCTCGGCACGAAGCACACGCGGCGCTTCATCCGCGGCGAGTTCGTCAGCCCGCTGCTCAGCTATCGCGGCGGTCTCGGCGACTGGGTCGCGGGCGGACGTTCCGGGCTGGTCGACTTCGCCACGGAGCGGGCGGCGGAGCTCTCCTCGCGCGACCCCGTGGGTCTGCCGGACGACATCCTCCGGGAGCTCGCGGCGATCATCGACCGTTGCGCCGCCGGGCTGGGGATCGCCGGGCATCCGGACCCGCGTCGCCTGCTGGACCGGGCGGCATGGTGAGCGTCCCGTTCGTCCACGTCCAGGCACGAGGCTCACACCGCGAGCTAGGTCGCGCGGTCGGCGAGGCCGCGCGTGAGCCCGTGCACGCGTCCGTGGACTTCTTCCGCGAGCACTTCACGGCGATGACGGGAGGGCGGCTCACGTTCGGCGACGCCGAGCGTCAGGCCAGGGCCTACGAGCGGGAGGCCCGGCTCTGGTCGCCGGACCTCGTCGAGGAGCTCGAGGGGCTGGCCGAAGGGTCGGGGGTGCCGTTCTCCCGGCTGCTGGTGCTGAACTGCGGCGAGGAGTTCACGGCCGAGGAGCAGCCGGGCTCCCCGGCGTCCGCTCCGGGCTCGATGCGGTCCGGCGACCACTGCACCGCCGTCGCCGTCGCCGTGGGCGGGCGGCACGTGGTGGGTCACAACATGGACTGGTACACCATCGACGCCGTCAACAACGTGCTCTTCGACCTCACCGGGCCGGACGGGACCCGGGTCATGGGACTGGCCGGCGCGCCCTACCTGCTCATGCTGGGCATGAACAGCCACGGCATCGGCAACGTGAGCAACTCCGTGCACTCCACGGACAACCGCATCGGGGTCCCCAACGTGTTCGTGCGCCGCTCGACCCTGGCGGCGCGGACGCTCGAGGAGGCGCGCGAACGCGGTCTGCTGACCGCGCGCGCGCGCGGCACGAACCAGGTCTTCGCCGACACCGACGGCAGGCTCTGGGACGTCGAGACCTCCGCCACGGCGCACGCCTTCATGGATCACACCGCGACCGGCTTCATGGCGCACACCAACCACTATGTGGCGCCGGAGATGCGCCCGTTCGAGGGGTACGCCGGCGGCGAGTCGGAGGTGCGCCACGCCACGGCCGGGCGTCTGCTCGCGGAGGGGATCGCCGCCGGCGACGACCCGGTGGCGCTGGTCGCCCGCGTCCTGCGCTCGCACGAGCCGGCCCCGGACGAGTGCATCTGCGGACACCCGGCGGCCGACGACCCCCCGGCCGAACAGGTGATGACGGTGGGCAGCATGATCTGCGACCTGGACGAGCGTCGTCTGTACGCGTGCGCGGGTCCGCCCTGCGAGAACGAGTACCGCGTCTTCGAGATGGAGGATTGATGGCCCCCTACGATCTCGTGCTCGCCGACGGCCGTATCGTCGACGGCTGCGGCAACCCCTGGTACCGTGGCGACGTAGGGGTGCGCGGCGACCGTGTCGCCGCGATCGGCGCGCCGGGGACGCTGCGCGGCCGGCGCGTGATCGACGCGGAGGACCGGTACATCGCCCCGGGCTTCGTCGACCCGCACACGCACTCCGACCTCACCATCCTGCTGCACCCACGGGCGGAGACGGCCGTGCGGCAAGGGGTGACGACGCACGTCACCGGCAACTGCGGCATGTCGGCGGCGCCGCTGACCGAGAAGCATCGCGACGACGCCGTCCACAACTGGGCCCACTACGCCTGGGGCCTCGATGCGGTCTCGTGGGATTGGCGCAGCTTCCGCCAGTACCTCGCCGCGTTGCGGCGCAGCGGACACGCCATCAACATCGCTCCTCTCGTGGGCCACGGTGCGCTGCGGCTCGCCGTGGCCGGATTCGCCGAGCGTGCCGTCACGGAGGTCGAGCTGCGCCGCATGGAGCGGCTCCTCGAGGCGAGCCTGCGCGCCGGCGCGCACGGCATGTCGACCGGCCTCGTCTACCCGCCCGGGTGCTTCGCCGACACGCAGGAGGTGCTGGCGCTGTGCCGCGTGGTCGCGCGCCACCACGGCATCTATGCCTCGCACGTGCGCGGGGAGCGCGAGACCATCCTGACCGCCGTCGCTGAGGCGCTCGATCTCGGGCGCGCCGCCGGATGCCCCGTGCAGGTGTCGCACAACGCGCCCAAATGGGGCGCCCCCGAGGACGCCGCCGCCAACCTCGGCATGATCGAGGAGGCGCGTCGCGGCGGGCTTGACGCCACCACCGACAACGACGTGCACAGGGACCTGGCGCCGCGCTTCTCGCGGGCGCTGCCGCAACCGGTGCTGGACCTCGATCACGAGGCGCTCATCGCCCTGCTGAGCGACCCGGAGGCGCGCGCGGCCCTCAAGCGCGAGGTGCTGGACGAGACCCTCCCGGGCCCGGGATACGCCGGCGTCGTGCGTCACGGGCGCTTCGACCGCGTGATCGTCTTCCACGCCGGCCGCCACCCCGAACTGCGCGGGCGGTCCGTCGCCGACATCGCCGCCGAGCGTGGGACGGACCCGTTCGACACCTTCCTCGACCTCATCGTGGAGGAGGACGACGACCTCGTCGGGTTGTTCGACTACATCGAGGAGAAGAACATCCGGGCGCTGCTGCAGAGTCCTTTGGCCATGATCTCGTCGGACGGGCTCGTGATGGCGCCCCCGGAGCAGAGTCCCGACCCCTCCGTCTACTGGCCGTGCGCCTACGGGGAGTACCCGGGCGTGCTGGAGCGCTACGTGCGCGACGAGCCGGTGCTGCGCCT
>JAAYBE010000446.1 GCA_012719015.1 Actinomycetota bacterium | reverse complement strand
GTGTTCGAGCTCTACAACGACGCCCACATGTACGGCAACCTGGCGCGTCAGCAGATGGCGTACCGCGACTTCCTCGCCGACGGCGAGCGGGCCGACAGCTGCACGGCCTGCGGGGAGTGCGTGGAGAAGTGCCCGCAGGGCATCGCCGTGCCGGAGTGGCTCGAGAGGGCGCAGGCCTTCCTGGCGCCCTGCTGAGCGCCCGCGGCCGGCGCTGCAGGCTCAGGGCAGGTTCGCGCCGTAGATGTGGACGTGCGTGAGCACCCGCCTCGCCGGGCCCGACTCCCAGACGACGCGGCGTCCGCTCAGCGCGGGGAAGAGGCAGGTGAGGTCCTTCTGCCCGATCACGACCACCGCGTTCTTCCGTCTCACGTCGCAGACCCGGATGCGGGCACCCTTCACGTAGGAGATCACGTACTCGCCCCCATGACCGCCGCCGTCCCACGCGACCAGGGCGCCGTGGATGCGCGGTCGCGCCCCCTTGCCCACCAGCATGCGTCTGCCCGTGCGCAGGTCGCGCAGCATGATGCGGCCGCCCGACTCCCACCACACCACACGGTTGCGGCTGATGTCGGGCATCCACTCGAACGTGGCACGCCGGGAGACGACGAAGGGTTTGCCGTCGGGCAGGTCGCAGGCGCTGATGTCGCCCTTGCCTGAGGTGTAGACCACGGTGTACACGGTTCGTGCGCCCACGCGGCGGCTGTCGATGGCGACCGGGCTGAGGACCTTGCCGGAGCCCACCAGGCGGGTCTTCTTCGTCCTCAGGTCGCGCGCCTTGATGCGATAGGGGCCGGCAGGGTCGTCGGCCTCGGTCCAGACGACCCAGTCGTCAAGGATCTCCGGATACCACTTGACCGTGGCGCTGCGCGAGACGACGAACTCCCGGCCGGCGGTGATGTCGCGGCCGTAGATGTCGGTGGCCAGGCCGCCGGGGTGGTTGCGCCTGTCGACCCACACGGCGACATAGCCGATCCGCCCCGGACCGGTGACCCTGCGTGTGACCGAGGGGTTGTCCTGCTGGGCCTTGTCCGTGCAGATCGCGTAGTCCTTGCGCGCGACGAGGTCGCGGCCGAAGATGTCGAGACTCCCCCTGCGGTTGTCGGTCCACACCACCATGGAGCCGGCGATGTCGGGACCGGCCTGGCCGCCGTACCGGTCGCAGACGACGAACGGCTTCGGGGCGGAGGCGGCGGCCGCCGCCGGGAGCGCCGCGGCGAGCAGCGCGATCAGCAGCGTGAGCGCGGGGACGATGAGGGGTGCGTGATCCCGACCCCGTCCGCGTGATGGCACCAGGCCCATGGCCGCCCCCCTTTGTGTCGACCGTCACTGTGAGCATCGTACCCGCGACGCGCCGTCGTCAGCCCCATGACGGCGTGGGCAGCCCGGTCGCGAGGGACTCGGGAGGTCAGGGCGTGCGGATCTCGGAGCGGGCCACGGCGAGGAACGCCTCGTGGACCTGCTCGTCCGTCTCCGCTTCGACGTAAGGTCCCAGTCCGTGCAGTACGAACGTGAGGTCCGGCTGTGCTGAGCAGGCCCCCGCGAGCGACTCTCCCGCCGCTGCGGCGGCGTCGGTCGCGAATGCGTGCGCGCGGCGGAGCGAGGTCACGGCATCGGCCAGCGTGAACCACGCGCTGACGTACTCCTCCGAGTAGCCGCCCGTCGTGTGACCGTCGTGTGCAGCCAGCTCACGCTCGGAGAAGTGCAGGTACGTGGAGTGGGCGCCGCGGACGGCGAGCGCCGCCGTCTTGAGGGCGGTGAGGGCGGTGCCGAGATCGTGTACCGGGGCCGGCCGTTCGTCGCCGACCGCCCCGCCGACGGCCTGGGCGCCAGCCTGGGTCGCGCGAGCGCGACGTCCGGAGGCCGCTGGGGCGGGCGGATGCGGCGGAGCGGCTGTCCCCCTGCCCGGCGACCGGCGGACCGGGCGCCGGGCGGTCGCGCCGTCGGTCACCTGGCGCACGACGACCGTGCGCGCCGCGTGGTCGCCGAGCCGCTGCCGCTGGGCACTCATCGTGCAGGACACGGCGGCGGGGATGTAGAGCATCCAGGCCTCCGGGATGCGGACCAGGTTGCGGACGACGACGGCGAGCCCGGTGGCCCGCGAGCCGTCCGGCATCACCACGCGCATCCGGAACACCAGCTTGCCCACACTGGCGCCGAAGATGCCCTCGAGCAGGGCGTAGTAGATGAAGAGCGCGCACCACAACACCGCGTTGGGCGCCCAGCCGGAGGTCCAGGTCAGCTCCTGCGCCAGCGCCTGGGCGGCGGTGGGATCGCCGGGGTCGACACGGCCCTGTGCCACCAGCACCGTGACCCACACCAGGACGATGATGATGAGGAGGCCGAACAGCACCACCATGTCGACGAGCAGCGCCGCCGCGCGCCAGCCGACGCTCGCGTACTCGACCTCAGCGTGGATGGGGCTCTCCTGCATGGCCGGGCGATTGTACACGCCCGGACTTCT
>JAAYBE010000445.1 GCA_012719015.1 Actinomycetota bacterium | reverse complement strand
GCCACGGCCATCCAGTGCGCCGCGTCGTCGCCGAGACCGAGGCGCTCGTCCTGCTCGCGTACCACGTCGGCGAACACGCCGCCGCCCGGGACCAGGAGCAGGGCGTGGCGTCGCCCGAGCTCACCGAGCCGCACGCACAGGGCACGCAGTCCGCCTCCTCGCCCGAGACTGCCGCCGACCTTCACGACCGTGCCGCTCATCGCCGACGGAGGTCCTCGACGAGCAGAGCCGCGGCGGCGGCGGCGGGGAACGCGGCCAGCGCCGGGACACCTACCGCCGCACCGTCGAACACAGGGAGGCCGACGCGGCGAGCGGCCTCGACGGCGACGAACGCGCCCGCCCCCACCGCCACCACCGGGGATGCGGCGTGCTCCGGCGGGAGGCCCGACAGCACCTCGGCGAGGCCGTCCGCCACCTGCCGCACCTGCGCCTCGGCCAGATATGCCGCCAGAGCCTCGGCCTCCGGGGCCGCGAGGCTCTCCGCGTCCTCGCACACCAGGCGGGCGAGCCGTGCATGAGCCGCGGCGGGGCTGATTGTCCGCCCGTCGGGGGTCGGGCAGGTGTACTCTCCCACCCCGATGCGCCCCAGGAGCAGGTAGACGTCCGCCGTCTGCGTGAACCACTCGGCGGCGACCCGCGTGAGCCGCCCCCGCAGGGGCACGCGCTCCACGAAGGTCGCAGGATTGGTGCGGAGGATCCCCGTGTACACGAGCTCCCCACGGGCGAGCCGCTCGGCATCGGTCCGGCCCTGCGCCAGAATCCGCCCCCCGGCGACGGGGACGATGTCGGTGGTGGTGCTCCCGACGTCGACCAGCACGCAGGCGGGGACGTGCGCCGCCACGTACAGGGCGGACGCCACCCAGTTCGTGGCCGCGAAATCCAGGGGGTGCGTCAGAGCGTCCGTCACGGACGCGAGCTCACCGTCGATCCCGACGACGGCGAGCGGCGCCCGGGGGAAGGCCGCACCCAGCGCCCGCAGGATCCCGCGCACGCCCTCGCGCCGGGTCGGGAACGCGTCGGAGAGCTCCGCGGTCATCGTGATCGCGGCGGGCTCGTCTCCGGCGAGCCCGAGACGGTCCGCCGCAGCCTCCAGGACCTCACCCAGTCGCTCGGGCGCGCGCCAGATCTCGAACGGGAGCACGACCGTGCCCGCCTCCCGGGCGGACGCGCGCCGCAGCGGGACGCGCGCCGCCTTCACGTTCACGCCGCCGATGTCCCACCCCACCGCCACGTCCTGACGCTCAGTCATCTCTCCGCCTCCACGTGATCGGCGCCGGACCCCGGGTGCCGAGGCGGCGCGGCAGACGACCCTCCACGACTGCTCGCCAGACGAGCTCCGCGAGGTTCGCGCGGAGCGCGCGCCGCAGGCCGACGTACGAGGTCGTCAGGCGCGGATTGACCTCGATCACGACGCAGCGGTCCGGAGCCACGACGAGGTCCACTCCGACATGGCCGCGGAGGCCGGGCAGCGCGCCCACTGCGACGCGCGCCGCCGCCACGATCCCCTTCCCTCGAGGATGATCCACGCCCGCCGCCCCTCCACGGTACTCGAAGGGGACCCCCGGACGCACGTCCTGTGTGTTCACGCCCAGCGGCAGCACACCGTCGTCTGAGGCGAGCAGAGAGACGCTGACCGCCTCCCCCCGCACGTATTCCTGAAGCACGACCTCCCTTTCATCGCGCCGGCCGAAGGCCGTCAGCGCGGCGTCGAGCTCATCCTCGTCCGCTGCGAGAGCCACACGCTCGCAGCCGGCGCCGAACCGGGGCTTCATCACCAGCGGGTACCCGACGTGGCGCGCATCCTCCACCGCCCCCCGGGGTGTGGTCAGAACGGTGCGGGGGCACGCCACGCCCGCCGTCGCGAGACGGTCGGGGCACCGCGCCTTGTCGGCCGCGGCGGCCACCGCCCACGACGGGCTGCCGACGACCAGGACGTCGACGGCCTCCATGAGACGGGTCGTGCGCTCGAGCTCGCCGCCCGTCTCGGGCGCCACCACGAGGGCGGCGCCGCAGCGGCGTGCGACCGCCGCCAGGTCCTCGCGGTAGGATGACGCCCGGATGGGCACGACCTCGTCGGCCGGCAGTGTGGGCGCCGGGTCGCGGTCGTCCCAGGTGGCCACGACCCTCAGCCGGCCCCACGCGCTGAAGTCGCGCAGCAGGGCACGGAGGATCGCGGTCGCCTCGGCGGCGAGCGGCGCCGGGCCGGCGGAGGCCCTGCCGCCGCCGGTCACCGCCTCATGGACGAGGATGGAGGAAGGAGTGGACGGCATGGAGATCGTCCCGGTGCTGGATCTGCTGGGCGGCGTCGTGGTGCACGGACGGGCCGGCCGCCGCCATGAGTACCGTCCGGTCCAGGGTGTGCTGGTAGAGGGGTCCGAACCGGTCGCGGTCGCGTCCGCGCTGCAGCGTGTCGCGGCCGCCGCCGCGCTGTACGTCGCCGACCTCGACGCCATCGAGGGGACCGGGGACAACCTGGCCGCGCTTCGCTCCGTGATGGCGTCCGTGCGCGCCGCGCTCTGGGTCGACGCCGGGGTCACGACGGCGGCCGCCGCGCGGGATCTCCTCACCACCGGCGTGTCTCGGGCGGTCGTGGGGACGGAGACCCTGCCGTCGGTCGAGCGCTGGGAGGCCCTCCGTCGGGACATCGGGGACGAGCGCCTCCTCCTCAGCCTGGACATGAGGGGTGGCGTGGTGCGCAGCGCGGCGCCGGAGCTGCGCGGCTCGGCGCCGCTCGACGCCCTCCGCCGCCTCGACGCATCCACGCTGCCGGCGCTGCTCGTCCTCCCTGTCGACCGCGTCGGGTCCTCCGGCG
>JAAYBE010000444.1 GCA_012719015.1 Actinomycetota bacterium | reverse complement strand
TGCTGGTCGCGATCGACAGCATGACGAGCCGCCAGCCCTTGGTGGGGTCGCAGGCGTCCGCCTGCTCCTCTGGACGCCCGAACGCCTCGTGGATCATCTTGCCCCCGATGAAGGCGAGCAGGCCGAACGCGATCCAGTGGTCGACCGGCGCGATGTACGCGACCAGGGTGAGGCCGGCCAGCCAGCCGAGGACCGGCATGAACGCCTGGAACAGGCCGAAATGCCAGGCGAGCCGGAAGGTCTGCCGCCTGGTGACCTGACAGAGCTGGAGGCCGGCGCCGATGGCGACGGCGAAGGCGTCCATGGCCAGCCCGAGGGCGATGCCGAGGAGGGTGAGCGTCGACACGGTGGCTGACTCTAGCAGAAAGGACTCCCGCCGGCGCCGCTGCGTCGCGCCGGCTGCGAGTGTAGGCTTCGGGGCAGCTGAAGCGCAGACAGGAGGCCGCCGTGAAGTACCGTCGCATGCCCATCGAAGAGGAATCGCCCGAGCAGTTCGGGTACGACCGCATCCGCTACAACCTCAGCGAGAGTTCGGTGCGCGACCGCTCGCTCGAGGACCTCGGCATCGAGCTCG
Source organism: Actinomycetota bacterium (assembly GCA_012719015.1). Classification (GTDB taxonomy): domain Bacteria; phylum Actinomycetota; class Thermoleophilia; order UBA2241; family UBA2241; genus CAIXSE01. The sequence goes on along the minus strand of JAAYBE010000444.1, from coordinate 4,422 downwards.
GAGACCTGCTGCTCTTCTACGGCGATCACGCCGGCAACGGGATGCTCCGGGACCTCGTCGCGTCGCAGAGCGGCGGCGCCGGCGCCGGGGTGTCCGCCGACGACGTGCTCGTCACGGCGGGCGCCGCTCAGGCCCTGTTCGTCATCGCCACGTCGCTCCTGGAGAGGGGCGACCATCTCGTCGTCGTCCGGCCCAACTACGCTACCAACATCGAGACACCGCGGGCGATCGAGGCCGATGTCAGCTTCCTCGACCTGCGCTTCGACGACGGTTTCCATATCGACCCGGAGCGGCTCATGGCCCTGGTCACGCCGCGCACGAAGTACGTGAGTATCACGCTTCCCCACAATCCGACGGGCGTGATGATGACGGAGGCCGACCTGCGGCGGGTCATCGCGGCGGTCGAGCGCGCCGGCTGCCGCCTGCTCGTCGACGAGACGTACCGTGAGATGACCTTCGGCGAGCCTCTTCCGGTCGCGGCGACGCTGAGCGAGCGGGTCATCAGCGTCAGTTCGCTGAGCAAGACGTACGGTATCCCCGGCATCCGTACCGGCTGGCTGGTCTGCCGCGACCGTGGCCTCCTGACGACGTTCCTGGCCGCCAAGGAGCAGATCGGCATCTGCGGCAGCGTCGTCGACGAGGAGATCGCCGCCCGGGCGTTCTCTCAGCGGGAGGAGTGGCTGGCGGAGCTCAAACCTTTCATCGCCCGGCAGCTCGGGGTCGTGCGGGACTGGATCGCGAGGGAGGAGCACGTGGAGTGGGTCGAGCCCAGCGGAGGGGTGGTGTGTTTCCCGCGTATCAGGCCCGAGGCGCCGGTGGACGTGGGCGAGTTCTACCGCGTGCTCGGCGAGGAGCACGGCGCTTACGTCGGGCCAGGACACTGGTTCGAGCAGGACGACCGTCACATGCGTATCGGCTACGCATGGCCGCTGCCGGCTGAGCTGGAGGGCGGTCTGGCCGCGGTCTCGGCGTCGATCCGCGCGGCGCTGACCGGCTGACGCGGCGCTCGACGGCGGATGCGCCTGCCGGGGTGGTTCAGGCGTCGCCGCGGGAAGGCGCCGCGATCGTGACGGCGGCTCCGCTCGGGTCGGGATCGGGGGTCTCGCCCGGCGAGGGGGACGGAGAGACGCTCGACGATGGGGACGGTGTGGGTGTCGGCTGCGGCTTGGGCATCCTGTACTTCTTGAGCAACCGGATCGTCCTGTCCGTGAGGATGCTCTGGTACTTGAGCCGCCCGGGCTCGACGAGGTGGAAGATGTCGAAGAAGTCACGGTCGACGAAGCCGGCGGCCTGGTTGAAGTGCAGCCACGGGACCCCCCATTCCCGGCTCAGGCGGGCGCAGTCCCGCTGGTATCTGGAGACCGGGACGCGGAACGAGTTCCCGATCACGGGCAGGTCACGGGGCAGGTCGAGCAGCACGACGCGCAGACGGCGTTGCTTGCAGGTACGGATGATCCGGCGGAGCATCGCCAGCTCGGCCCGGTAGTTCGCGCGGAACTCCGGGTATCGGCGGAGCATCCAGTATCTGACGTAGTAGCGCTTCTGCGCACGGCTCTGGATGCGCTGCGTGCTGTAGACGTGCTGGTGGAAGATCCCGATGGGTCGTGGCGCGGGCAGCTTGATCGACGCCGGTGTGACCGGGCGGCAGAACCGGCCGAGATTGATGCCGATGTAGACGATCGTGGGCACGTTCTCCGGGAGCAGCTGCACGAACGCCAGGTCCTGCGCGTAGGTGCGGTGTTTGGAGCCGAGGTTGTAGGCATCCACGACGTATCCGCTGCGGTTCATGATCTGGCGCCTCCAGTGGTCGTCCCGCACCGTGCACTCCCGCGCCGAGGAGCCGCCGAGGAGGACCACCAGGGGGACCTTCGGGCGGTCTGCGCGCAGGTTGGCCACGACCTGCACGGCGTGCTGCCAGTCTTTGCCGTAGTCGCCACCGCGCAGCTCCTCGCCACGGGGAGCGGGGAGAGCGGGGTCGTCGTCCGCAGTGGGCACGGGAGCGGCTCCGAGGAGCACGGTGGTCGCCTCGTCGTCGGCGTGCGCGGGAGCGGCCACCGTGGTGAGCGCCGCGAGAGCAGCGGCGGCGAGAGCGATGAGGAGGAGCTTGACCCCGTGACGCAAGGTCGGACGGCCGACCGGATCAGGGACCGCCATCGGTCTCGTACTGCCTGAGCAGCGCCGCGGCCTTCGTGCTCAGCAGCTTCTGCCAGACCTTGCGGCCGGGCTCGACGAGATGCCAGAGGTCGTAGAAGCTGGAATTGGGCAGCTTGGCTCTGGCGACGAGACTCACCCACGGGACGTCGTACTTCGCGGCCAGCGTCTTGCAGGTCCTGCGGTACTTCTCCGTCGGCGCCTTGAGGGAGCTGCCGACGACCGGGACGTTCCTCGGCAGCTCGAACAACACGGGCTTGTAGCCGCGCGTCTGGCAGAGCCGGATGAGCTTCTCGAGGACCTGGGCGCTGCCCTGGTAGTTGCGCTTGTAGACAGGGTACCGGTCCTTCAGCCACTTGCCCGGCAGGGTCTTCTTCTTGGCCTTCGAGAGCACCCCCGTCTTCACGCTGTACTGATGGGGCTGCTGCAGGGAGGGAGGCGCGGTCGGCAGCGGTGACGGCAGCGGGATCGAGGCCGACTTGGCGGCCGACGTGAAGGACCCGAGGTTGATGCCGATGAAGACGACGACCTGGGCGCCCTCGGGCAGGTGCTTCACGAGGGCCACGTTCTCGGCCATGCTGCGGTTGCGGGAACCCATGTTCCAGGCCAGCGCGGCGGACCCTCCCTCGGCCTTGATCTGCGCGCGCCAGCTCGCATCGCTGATCGTAGACTCGCGCGCGGCGGATCCGCCGAGCAGCACGACGATGGGCTTGGACGGCTTGACCGCACGCATGTAGCCGAGGGCCGTGCGGATGCGGGTCATGTCGGCCCCGGCGGGGGCCTTGGCACGGGCGGCGCCGGTGTCGCCCGCCGCGGCGCCGGCGCCCTGTGCCCCGGCTGCGTCCGCGCCGCCGTCGCCGCTCGCGGCGGCTTCGGTCCCGGCTCGGGCGGAGCAGGCCGCGGCCGCTCCGGCAGTCAGCAGGGCGACGACCAGAAATGCGACGATCAGACGGGTGCTGTGACGGTAGCGGGCCATGCCCTCCTTCCCGGTCGCTCTTGACTCTACCATGCGTGGCGTCGACGGCGCGCCCGGCGTCCGCCTCCGGCGGCCGGGACGGGACGGCCTGGTCGCTGCGCGACGCCTGTCGCGGATGTAGGGTGGTGTGTGGGGCCCCGGGGCAGGACTCTCCGAGGGTGTGCGCTTCTGTGAGGTGACGATGGTGACGATGGATACGGCCGGAGGAGGCGGGTCCGGCGCGCGCCCGCCGTCCGGGGCACGACATGTCACCGGCGAGTTCCGGGGGGCCGGAGGCGTGAGGCTGCACCTGCAGGCATGGCTGCCCGGCGTGCCGGAGTCCGGTGATCGCGGGGGTGTGATCGCCGTGGTCCACGGGTACGGCGACCACGGGGGGCGGTATGCGGGGCTCGGTGAGGCCATGGCGGCCGGGGGCCTTGCCGTGTACGCCTGCGACCTGCGCGGCCACGGGCGATCGTCCGGCGCCCGCGGTCAGGTCAAGCGGTTCGACGACTACCTCGACGACACGGACCTGTACCTGAGCGAGGTCCGCCGTCTGCAGCCGGCGAAGACGGTCTTCCTGCTCGGGCACAGCATGGGCGGCCTGATCTGTGCGCGTCTGGCGCAGGAGCGTCCGCCCGACGTCGCCGGGATGATCCTCTCGGCTCCCTTCCTTCATCTGGCGGCGGAGGTGTCGCCGGTCAAGATCCTCGCCGCCAGGATCCTCTCCCTTCTCTGGCCGGGCAGGGACATCGGCAACACCGTGCGGGCCTCCGACCTGTCGCGCGACGAGGCGGTCGTGCGGGCTTACGATGTGGATCCCCTCGTACATCACGTCGCCCCCGCCCGCTGGGCGGTGCAGACGCTCGCCGCCCAGGGCGCAGCTATGGCGCGGGCGGATCGTGTCGTGCTCCCGCTCTACGTGCTGTTCGGCACGGCGGACCCGGTGGCGGACCCCGGCTACTCCCGGACGTTCTTCGCCCGGGCGGGATCGAGGGACAAGACCCTGCGTGAGTACCCCGGCCTGCTGCACGAGTGCTTCAACGAGCTGGGCCGTGAGAGGGTGTACGCGGACCTGGCCGCCTGGATCACTCAGCGGACGCCCGACTGAGCCAGGCCCCGCGCCCGGAGCGACCTTCGTCACGCCCACCCGTCGACGCCGGCCGTCACCGGCGCGGCCGGCCGACCGCGCTCATGTAGACGACCGGCTCCTCGTCGGGGTCCACGCCGAGCAGGTCCGCCGCCTCCTCGTCGAAGAACGCGGCGATCTGGCAGGAGCCGAGACCGAGCGCCGTCGCCGCCAGAGCCACGTTCTC
>JAAYBE010000443.1 GCA_012719015.1 Actinomycetota bacterium | reverse complement strand
GTCGCGTCGGTGTGCCGGTCTGGCTGCATCATCTGCTTGACCACGCGGAGCAGGTCGGCCATGACCTCCTTCTGCCGGTATCCGAGGGTGTCGTCCTTGAGGAAGAAGAGGCAGACGGCGAACCTGTCCTCCAGGTTCTCGACCCGGAACAGCGCCTCGATGGCCGCCGACACCAGGGCCGAGTACATCGGGAACGACGGCGTCAGCAGTCCGTCGTCGGGCGCGACGGTCAGCTCGTCGAGCAACCGCGTGAGCCGTTCCTCGGTGACGGCCTCGAACTGCGCGGCGATGCTGGCCGGATCGGTGAGGTGTCCTTCCCGGGAGCGCGCCCAGGCGGAGACGTCGAGCCGCTCACGCACGCGGCGGTAGCCGGCCGCGAGCAGCGCCCGGGACAGGGCGAGGCAGGAGGGCGCCAGCCGGGGGCGCTCCTGCGCCCTCTGGGTAAGGTTGTGCAGGAGCGTGTCGCGCTCCAGGAACTCCGCCTCGTGGTCGGGCAGCAGGCGGGCGAACGCCTCGACGAGACCGACGAGCGGCTCGTCGTACTCGTCGCGGCTCGGCCCCCGGAGCACGTCCGCGGACCAGGTGAGCAGCGCCCGCAGCAGGTCCGAGAACTGCTCCTCCGTGAGCGGCATCTCGAGCAGGCCGACGGCCAGTTCGCCGAGCAGTCCGAAGAGCTCCGCCCGTCGCGGCGAGCGCTCGAAGTAGGCCCAGTTGCGCAGCAGGGTGGTCTGCAGGCCGTCGACCAGCAAGGCCGGGTTGCGGAACCGGTGGAAGTACTCGCCCATGGTCTCGGCGAGCGCGCTCCGCACGCCGTGCAGTCCGTCCACGGCCTCGAGCAGCGGCAGGTAGCGGTCGGGGATGACCACCTCCTGCGCGGTCGTGGCCAGATTGACCCGGAGGGCCTCGGAGTCGAAAGGTACGGGTGTCGCTTTCACAAGGAGGATGATACCTTGTGCGGCCTCAGGGCTCAGCTAGGATTGGCGCATCCGCAAGAGGCGAGCGGCGCCGCGACGGCCCGGACACGGGCGAGCGGACGCTGCAGCAGGAGGTTCGGCACAGATGGCCGCACAGCGCACCCTCGGCATCAACGGCATCGGCAGGATCGGCAAGCTCACGCTCTGGCACCATCTGGGACGTGACGACTTCGACCGGTTCGTGGTGAACACCGGCCGACCGGTCGGGACGTCGCTCGACTCGGTGGTGCACTACCTCTCGAAGGACAGCACCTACGGACCGCTGCACCGGTTCCTCTTCGGGCGCTCAGGCACCCGGGACATGAGCGTGGTGGACGAGGAGAAAGGCCTCATCCGGGCGTACGGCAAGGAGATCCTCGTCCTCCGCGAGGCGCGCAACCCCAAGGACATCCCGTGGCGGGAGAACGGGGTCGCGCTGGTCGTGGACTGCACCGGGATGTTCCGCGACCCCCGCGAGGACGCCGACGCGTCGCGCGGCGCCCTGAGCGGGCACCTCGTCGGCGGCGCCGCCGTGGTCGTCCAGAGCTCCCCGTTCAAGAGCGCCCAGAAGGGCGCCCCGCTGCCCGACCACGCCGCGATCCTCATCCACGGCATCAACGACTACCAGTTCGACCCGGCGCGTCACACGCTGGTCTCCGCCGCGTCGTGCACGACCACCGCGCTGGCGCACATGATCCGTCCGCTGCTGGACCGCGAGCTCACCCGGGACATGATCACCGCCGGGATGAGCACCATCCACGCGGTGACCAACTCCCAGCCCGTGCTCGACTCCGTCCCCAAGGCCGGGGCGACCGACCTCCGCAAGACACGCGGGGCGATGGGCAACCTGGTGCTCACCTCCACCAACGCGGCCGCCGCGCTGGAGCAGGTCATGCCGGAGATCGGCGTCATCGGCTTCATGGCCGACTCGGTGCGGGTGCCCACGCAGAGCGTGAGCCTCATCATCCTCAACGTGACCTTCCAGAGCGAGACGCTGCCGGACGGCACCGTCTCGGTGGATCGCGAGGCGATCAACGCGATCTACCGCGAGGCGGCCGAGGGTGAAGCACGCGGACTGCTCAGGCTCTCGGACGAGCAGAACGTCTCCGCCGACATGCTGGGCGAGGATGCCGCCGTGGTCATCGAGGGCGTCGAGACACACACGCGGACCGGCTTCATGAACCTCAAGGTGCCGCCGCGCGTGCCCGGCGAGAGCGGCGGCGGCACGGTGCGCATACCGCTGACGCACGTCAAGGTCTTCGGCTGGTACGACAACGAGATGGGCAGCTACACGTACCGGCTCGGAGAGCTCACCATCCGCGTCGCGCGCAACATGTGACCCGGCGGCGCGCGGTCAGGTCGCGCCGCGCCGCCGGCCCTGATCCGGCGGTCGCCCGGCGGCCACGGCGGTGAGCCGGCGCAGACGGTGGTTGAGAGCTGAGCGGCTGAGCGGCGGCTCGGCCGTCGCGGCCAGCTCCGAGAGGCTCAGGTACGGGTACTCGATGCGCAGGTCTGCGACCTGCCGGAGCTGCGCCGGCAGATCGTCCCACGCCGGCGAGGCCCTGAGCTCCCGCAGCAGCGCGGCCTGGCGCCGCCCGGCCGCGGCCGCGCGACGGGCGTTGGCGGCGTCGCAGTTGGCCAGCCGGTTGGCGCTCTCGCGCACGGTGCCCAGCACGGAGTGCTCCTCCCAACGCAGGCACGCGTCGTGCGCCCCGAGCACGGCCAGCAGGTCGGCCACCGTCTGCCCGCGCTTCGTGTAGCAGGCCACGTTGCGCTCCCGGCGTGCCAGCGAGAAGGGCAGGTCCAGCCGGGCGAGGAGCCGCCGTATCTGCTCCGCAAGACCCTCGCCCTCCACCGTGAACTCGGCGTGCACGGACGCCCCCGGCGCCGACGTGGAGCCGCAGCCCAGGAACAGACCGCGCAGCAGGGCGACCTGACAGCAGCGTCGCTCCATCAGGCGGCGCGGCACGGTCATCTGCACCGCGAGGTCGTCCGAGAGTACGCCGAGCTCGTTCAGCAGCTGCAGGTCGCGGCCCTCATCGCCGAGCAGGACCTCGTAGCGCAACCCCAGCGGAGCGGAGTCCACGGTACGCACGGACGCCTCGACGTCGAGCGGCTTGAGCAGCGCGAGCAGGTGGCGGGCCAGCGCGGGGTGCGCCACGGAGACGCGCACCCGGAAGTGCCCGCCGGCCGTGAGCTCGAAGACACCGGCGCCGAACACCAGGCCGGCGAGCTGCGCCCGCCGGCAGTGCTCCGTCGTGGGCGCGACCTGCGCCAGCTCGAGTTTGACGTCGCGGGTGAAGCCCACGGCGGTCACCGTACCAGCCGCAGCAGCGCCCGTGACAGGCGCCCGGGGTCATGACGGACCACGTCGCTCTCGGCTGCGACCGCGGCGTGCTCGACCTTGACCCCGAGTCCCTCGAGGCGGGCCACGTCCGCGCGCACCGGCCGGGCGCCGGAGCGCCCGTAGGCGGCGAGCAGGTCGTCCGACACCGGCGCCTCGTTGACGAGCACGGCGTCGACGACGCCCTCGAGCCCGTGCCGATACAGCGCAGCGAGATGGTCGGCGGCCGTGTAGTCGTCCGTCTCCCCCGGCTCCGTCATGACGTTGCAGACGTACACGACCCGCGCCCGCGTGGCGGCGAGCGCCGCGCGGACCTCCGGCACGAGGACGTTGGGGATGACGCTCGTGTACAGGCTGCCGGGGCCGAGCACGACGAGATCGGCGGCGGCGATCGCGGCGATCGCCTGCGGCACGCCGCGCGGCGCCTCCGGCGTGAGCCACACGCGCCGCGGCAGACGCGCGGAGGCCGTGATCGTGCTCTCCCCGCTCACGTGACCGCCGCCCTCGAGCTGCGCGTGCAGCACCACGTCATCGAGCGTGGAGGGCAGCACGCGCCCGCGCACCTTGAGCACGCGCGTCGATTCGTGCACGGCGCGCTCGAAGTCCCCCGTCACCTCAGAGAGGGCGGCCATGAAGAGGTTGCCGAAGCTGTGTCCCTGGAGGCCGCCGTCGACGGGGAACCGGTAGCGGAAGAGCCTGCTCATCATCGACTCGTCGTCCGCCAGCGCGACCAGGCAGTTGCGCAGGTCCCCGGGCGGAGGCAGGCCCATGTCCCGACGCAACAGCCCCGAACTGCCGCCGTCGTCGGCCATCGTGACGACGGCGGTGAGGTTGCTGGTATGCGCCTTGAGGCCGCGGAGCAGCGCGGCCAGGCCGTTGCCGCCGCCGACGGCCACCACCCGCGGGCCGCGTGCCAGCCGGCTCACGGCCCGCAGCTCGCTCACCGTCTCAGGCGTCGTGCGCTGGAAGAGCCAGAGGCGACGCCCCCCGTACAGGAGCAGGGCGAGCCCCGCCACGAAGCCGTCCACGGCGAGCAGGAGCGCCACCGCGTGGCGCCCTTCGAGCACCCCCATCCCCAGCCCGCGCAGCAGCAGCGGGGCCCACAGCGTGCCGACGCCGACCAGGAGGGCGGCGAGGAGCAGGACACCGCCGACGGACGCCAGCGCCAGCCAGCGTTTGAGCCCCAGTCCCGGGACGAGCCACTCGAGGGAGCCTCGCAAGGTCCGCTCAGTCTCTGGTGAGGTCGCGGTGGCGGACCACGGTGTAGTAGCCCTGCCTCTGGTACCGCTCACCGATGAGCTGGGCGATGGCCACCGAGCGGTGCCGGCCCCCGGTGCATCCCACCCCGATGGTGAGGTGCGCCTTGCCTTCCGCCGCGTAGCGCGGGAACAGGAAGTCGAGCAGCGCGTACAGGCGCTCCAGGTACTCCCGGGTGCCGGGCGAGTCGCGCACGAACCCGCTGACCTCCTCGTCCAGGCCGGTGAGAGGGCGGAGGCGGAGGTCGTAGTGCGGGTTGGGCAGGAAGCGCACGTCGAAGAGCAAGTCCGCGTCGATGGGGATGCCGTACTTGTAACCGAAGGACACGACCGCGAACACGATGTTGGTGCGGCGGGTGTGACGGATCAGATCCTCGTTGAGACGCGCCTTGAGCTGATGGATCGAGATGTCGCTGGTGTCGATGATCAGATGGGCGCGCTCGCGCAGACCGGCCAGCCGGTGCCGCTCGCGCCGGATGCCGTCGATCACGCGGCCGCCGCCCGCCAGCGGATGGCGGCGGCGTGTCTCGTTGAAGCGCCTGACGAGCGCGTCGTCGGACGCCTCGAGGAACACCAGCGTGTATTCGACGCCACGCTCGTGCAGCT
>JAAYBE010000442.1 GCA_012719015.1 Actinomycetota bacterium | reverse complement strand
TGGTCGGCGGGCGCGGCACGCACTACTGTCCGCGGTGCCAGCCGCGCCGCGGCGGGATGGCCCCGGGGTCGCGACGCCGCCCGGGCTCGGCGAGGCGCATCGGCAGACGCGGGCCGCGTGGCGAGCTCATCGGATAAGCGCGCGGACGGGAAGCCCGCGGACGAGCGCCGCCCGGGGGTTGTCCCGGCGCGCCTCTACATCGTCCTCACCTACGTACCGCGCCGCACGCGGCTCGCCGTGGGCTCGCTCGGGACGGTCACGCTGGAGCGCGGCTGGCACGCGTACGTGGGCAGCGCCGTCCGGGGACGGCGGGCGCGCGTGGCGCGCCACCTCGCGAGCGAGAAGCCGCGGCGCTGGCACGCCGACCACCTCTTCGCGGCGTTCCCGGCGCGGGGGGCATGGCTGGTCGACGGCGCCGCCGGCGAGTGTGCCCTCGCCGCCGCGCTGGCGGCGCTGCCGGGCGCGGAGCGCCGCCCGCCGCGTTTCGGCGCCGGCGACTGTCGCTGCGCCGGCCACCTCGTGCGGTTCGGGCGCCGGCCCCTGCGCCGCGACCTCGCGGCCGCGGCGTGCGCCGCCGGCGCCCGTGCACGCGGCGCGGTCAGGCGCTTCGTCCGCCGCCCGCCGGCCTGTCAAGCCCGCTGAGCGGGCGTCCTCAGCGCGCCTTCTCCCACTTCTGCAGGTAGGCGACCTCGGCGAGCGTCTTGCCGGCGTCGATCTCGCCGCGCAGGCGGTTCTCCTTCTCGAGCACGTCCATGGCGCGGTTGGCCAGCTCCACCGCCTGCTCCCTGGGCAGGACCATCACGCCGTCGTCGTCGCCGACGATCCAGTCGCCGGGGCGCACCGTCTGGCCGGCGACCGTGATGGGCACGTTGATCTCGCCGAAGCCCTTGGGTTCGCCGGCGTTGGCGCACACCTTGCTGCTGAAGGCGGGGAAGCCGAGGCGCGCGATCTCCGGCGTGTCGCGGATCGCGCCCCACACGACCAGCCCGGCCAGACCCTTGACCATCGCGCTGTGCGTGGCCAGCTCGCCCCACATCGCCGGCGTGGCGTCGCAGGCGTCGACCACGAGCACGTCGCCGGGAGCGCAGACGTCGATCGCCTCGACCGGCTTGGCCCAGTCGCCGGCGTAGGTGCGGCAGGTGACCGCCGGGCCGCACATGTGCGCGCCCGGCAGCAGCGGCCGGATGCCCGGCAGGCTCGGCTGCCGGTGCCACGCGTCGCTGACGTTGGCGGTCGAGACCTGCTCGAGCACGGCGCGGAGGTCCGCCTCGCCGGCGCGCTTGTAGAGGGTGGTCTCGAGGCTGACGCCCTCGTCCACGGCGCGGCGGATCTCGGCCGCCGCGGCCGCGGCGTCGGCCGATTTGATGATCGCGCCGCCGACCACGACGATGCCGGCCCCGGCCTCCACGGCGGCTGCGGCGGTCTCGCTGTTGACGCCGCCGGCCACCGAGACGGGGATGTCCACCGCCGCGGCGACGGCGCGCAGCGTCTCGAACGGCGCCTCGCCGCGCATCTGACGGTCGATCGCGGTGTGGATGCCCACGTAATCCGCGCCGAGCTCCTGCGCGCGCCGTGCCCGCGCGACCGGGTCGGCGACCTCGATCATGTCCACGATCAGCCGGCAGCCGTAGTTGCGCGCCGCCTCGGCGCACTCCCTGATCGTGCTGTCCGACGCGGCGCCGAGCACGCCGACCACTCCGGCGCCGGCCTTGGCCGCGTACTCGACCTCGGTGCGGCCGGCGTCCATCGTCTTCATGTCGGCGACGACGGTCCTGTCGGGGAACTCGGCCTTCAGCGCCCTGACGGCGCCCA
>JAAYBE010000072.1 GCA_012719015.1 Actinomycetota bacterium | reverse complement strand
GCAGAAGCACGATGAACTCGTCGCGACCCATGGGCAGCGGGTTGCGGGGCAGCGAGTTGTAGTCGCCGTTGCGGACGAGCACCGTGGACGGCTGACCGAGCATCTCGACGGCGAAGCAGTACTCTCCTCCCAACGCCGAGATGTCGAGCAGGACCGATTGCGGGTCCACGGTGACGAAGTCCACCTCCGGCGGGTCGGGGTCGACGACGAAGACGAACGTCCCGGAGGCTTCGAGCTTGGCGGCGACCAGCGTGTTCGCGATCTGCCGTGAGAGGACCTCGCGCACCGCGTCCTCAGTGAGCGCCCCGTGATCGACCAGGATCGTGCCGACCGGACGTGGCTGACCCTCCTGCTCGGCGAGCGCCGCGGCGAGCTGCTGCTCGTTGACCAGCGAGCGCTTGAGCAGCTGGCTGCCGATGACGGTGTCGGCGGCGACGCGGGTGGAATCGCGGGTCTCGGCGATGCGACCCCGCGTGAAACGCACGTCGATGAGGCGCTGCGGACACTCGATGTGCAGGGTCCCCGAGCGGCGCGTCCTGCCCAGCATCTGCAGCACCTCGACGACTCCGAACGTGTCGAGCGTGCCCTGCATGGCGACCCGGAGTCTATAATCGGGCCCCGTGAACGTCGACCTGCACACGCACACGTACCCGGCGTCAGGCTGCTCGCGGATCTCCCACCGCGATTACATCGGCTGGTGCGTGGACAACGCCGTCGCGGCGGTGGCGCTCACCAATCACGGCGACATCTCCGACAACCTCAGTCTGCGGCCCGCACTCGCCGCCGAGGGCGTGCTGCTGATCGACGGCGTCGAGATCAGCACGCTGTTCGGCGACTTCGTCGTCTTCTCCCCCGACCTCGACTATCTGGGGACCCTGCGCGACGTACAGGAGGCCCCGCACCCCGAGGCCATCCCAGGCGACGCGGCGGTGGTGTGGGTACACCCGGCCGCCGGCGGGGGACGCAGCGGCTCCGCCTACTACCCGGGCATCGAGAGTATGGTCGCCGGAGCCGTGCACGCGGTCGAGGTGTTCAACGGCTCGTGGCTCGACCGGCAGTACGTCACCGGGGCCGAGGAGATCGCCGCGTCGCTGGGCGTGGCGCGCACCGGCGGCAGCGACGCGCACCGGCCGGAGCAGCTCATGACCTGCTACACGGAGCTGCCTGATCCCATCACCTCGACCGCCGACGTCGTCTCCGCCCTGCGGCGGGGGCTCACCATCCCCCACCGCCGGCGCGTGGCCGCTCCGCGCCGGCGCTTCAGACTCTTCTAGGAGGTCGGTCATGTGGACGTTCGAGGTCCGGACCCGTGAGCGGGTCTGCTTCGTGGACATCAGCCGCGACGTCGCGGACCTGGTACGCGGCGCCGGCGACGGCGCCGTGGTGGTCTTCGTGCCGCACACCACCGCCGGCGTGACCATCAACGAGGATGCCGACCCTTCCGTGCGTGCCGACCTCGAGATGGCGCTCGACCGCATCGTCCCGGGCGACCTGCCGTTCAGACACGCGGAGGGCAACTCGGACGCTCACACCAAGGCCGGCCTGATGGGCAGCAGCGTGACCGTGCCCGTGGTGGACGGAGACCTGCAGCTGGGCACCTGGCAGGGCATCTACTTCGCCGAGTTCGACGGCCCGCGCCGCCGCCGGGTGCTGGTGAGCTATCTGCGCGCGTGACCTTCGGCCCGGGCCGGCGGAGGTTCAGCCCCGGGCTCTCGCGGACCTTTACCGACCCAGCACCTGCTCGAAGAGGTAGCGTACCGCGTCGGTGCTGAGCCGGCCGCCCGCGTGGCGGAGCAGGAGGCGCTCGGCGGTGAGATGCTGTCCCTCGCCCCACAACGCCTTGAGCCATTCGCCCGCGGCGCTCGACCTGTACCACTCCATGCCGAAGTCCTCCTGGAGCATGACGCGCAGCGCGCCCTCGAGCATCCAGGCGCGCAGGTAGCTGGCGCAGTAGAAGCCGTCG
>JAAYBE010000441.1 GCA_012719015.1 Actinomycetota bacterium | reverse complement strand
TGGAGCCGCGACCACGCATCGCGACGCGTGCGAGGCAGGATTGCGCCGTCGCGCGGATAATCTCGCGGCATGGACAGATCGTGCGTCGATCAGGCGGGCGTCGACGGCGGCTGCGTCCCGGCGCGCCTCCTTCCGGAGCAGGTGCCGTGAAGACGGTCCCGTTCATCCTGCGCGACCACCGCGACCAGCTGTGGCGGCGCTGGACCGAGTCTCTCGGCGAGGATGTCCCGGCCGACTACCGCGAGCTGATGAGCAGCCCGCTGGGTGAGCGGTTCGTGCGCGCGTTCGTCGACGACCTGATGTCCTGGAGCGAGGCCGAGGAGTACGAGGCCCCGACCCAGCTTCGCCAGGCCTGTGAGCGTGTGGGCGCGGATGCGCTCCATCGCATGGCGCTGGGTTTCACCGCTCTGGAGCTGGCGGCGGCCCTCCAGGCGTTGCGCGGGGCGATCATCGACGTGCTGCTCGACGTCCTCGTGCTCGGCGACCTGCCCTCGTTCGCGGAGACGCTGGAGCAGGTCAAGGCGGCGGACCGCTTCATCGACCAGCTGGTCCACGCCGTGCTGCTGGCAGAGCCCTCCGGCGGTCGGTGACGTCGACCGGGGTCAGGAGCGGAGCCCCCTTCGCGGCGCGCCCGCCGGACGGGTTGCGGCTCCGCCGGGGCGCGACTAGGCTCGCCCGATGCTGAAGCTGGCGCTCATCTTCGGGGGACGCTCGGCCGAGCACGAGATCTCCCTGGCCTCGGCCCGTTTCGTCGCCGCGATGCTCGACCGGGACAGATACGAGGTCGTCCCGGTCGGGATCACGCCCGCCGGCCGCTGGGTCGTGCCGGACGACTTCGACGCCGCCGTCACCGCCGGGCTCGACGCCGTGCCGTCGCGAGCGGTGCACCTCGTCACCGACCCGGGGCGCCCCGGCCTCGCCTTCCCCGAAGGTCCGTTCGTCCCGCTCGACTTCGCCTTCCCCATCATGCACGGGACCTTCGCCGAGGACGGCACCGTCCAGGGGCTTCTGGAGATGGCGGGCCTCGCCTACGCAGGCGCCGGTGTGCTGGGCAGCTCTGTCGGCATGGACAAGGAGCTGATGAAAGCCGTGTTCGCCGCCGCGGGGCTGCCGCAGATGGACTACCTGGTGCTGCGCGACGACGCGGCCGTCGGCGCCGACGCCGTCGCCGCGGTCGAGGCCCGTCTTGCGTATCCCGTCTTCGTGAAGCCGGCCAATCTCGGCTCCAGCGTGGGCATGACCAAGGCGCACGACAGGGGGGAGCTGCGGACGGCGCTGGAGCTCGCCGCGGTCTACGACCGCAAGACGGTGGTCGAGGCCGCCTGCGAGGGTCGCGAGCTCGAGTGCAGTCTGCTCGGCAACGCCGACGTGCGCGCCTCGGTGGTCGGCGAGGTGATCCCGGCCAACGAGTTCTACGACTACGAGGCCAAGTACACCGAGGGGAAGATGGCGTTCGTCATCCCGGCGGCGGTGGACGAGCGTCAGAGCGCTCGCGTACGGGAGTTGGCCGTGGCCGCCTTCCGTGCCATCGACGCGAGCGGCTTCGCACGCTGTGACTTCTTCCTCGAAGCCGCCACCGGCCGCGTCGTGCTCAACGAGATCAACACGATCCCCGGCATGACCGCCATGAGCGGGTTCCCCCGGCTCTGGGAGGCGTCCGGAGTCGGCGGCCGGCAGCTGATCGAGGAGATCGTGCGCCTCGGGCTCGAGCGGCACGAGCGGCTCGCCCGGCTCAAGATGGCGCGCTGAGCGTCGCCGCCGGGCGGCGCCCGACGCAGCTCACTCCGCGCTGCCCGTCCCCACAGGGTGGGTCACACGTTCCACCCAGTCTTTCAACGCCGGGATCACACCGAGGAAACGGAACGCGTACGTGTCGGCGACGGCCTGCCCGGTCACGGTGAACTTCACGGCGCCGCTCCCCGCCTGGACGCTCTTGAAGTCCAGCATCTCGATGCCGGACTTGTCGAGGTACTGCATGGCGGCGAGCTTGGCGGCGACGAGGTCGAGCGACTGCGCGTACTCCGTCCGTGCTTCGCGCGCCGCCTCGGCGGCGTCGTTGCCCACCTGGTGGGCCTTGAAGACCGCGATGGCGTCGAGGACGACGATGCCGATGACGGCGAGGACGACGACGACCCACACGACCTCGCGGATGAAGCCGTCCTGACCGCTCCGGCGACAGCACCGTGACATCGCTCCTCCTTGGTTCGCCGGCTTGATACCCCCCTGTATCGGCAGGAGGAGAGAAGAGTCTACCCCGTCAGGGCGGTCAATCCGATGCACAGGACGGCGAGGTCGTCGTCCGGCGGCCGCGCCGTGAAGCGTTCGCCGGCCGCCACGAGGCGGGCGACGACGTCGGCGGCACGCTCGCCGTGGGACCCTGCGAGCTCCTCCGCCATGCATGTCTCGAAGAGACGACCCTCGGCATCGCGCAGTTCGCCGAGACCGTCGGTGAAGAGCACGACGAGGTCACCGACGGCGAGGCGCAGGATCTCGGTGGGGTACGGCTCGAGGGCGACGTCGAGCTCCACCCCGATCGCCGCCTCGGTCACGAGCAGCGGTCGCTCCACGCTCTCCTCGCGCACGACGAAGGGGGCGGGGTGTCCGGCGGCGGCCAACTGGAGGATGCCGGTGCGCGGAGTGAGTTGGCCGAACAACACGGTGACGAACCGTTCGGTGTCCCAGCCGAAGTCCTGCTGCTCGAGCAGGCCGTTGCGCAACTCCTGGAGGGCGTCGCCGGGGTGCGTCGGCCAGGAGAGGTGGCCGCCGTACACCGCGCCGCGCAGCATGAACTTGGTGACGAAGGTGGTGGCCATGGCGTCGACGCCCTTGCCGGCCACGTCGCCGATGGCGAAGGCGAGGCTGCCGGACGGTGGCCTCGCGTAGTAGTCGACGAAGTCGCCGCCGCTGAGGACGCCGGCGCTCGCCGAACGGTAGGTGAACGCGATGTCGAGACCCGGCACGTCCGGCGGCGCGCCGGGCAGCAGGCGCCGCTGCAGACGCTCGGCCACGTCGGCGAGCGTCGTGAGGGCATCCTTCCGGGAGGCGGGCCCGGGCGTCACCTGCGCCCGCCCGTGGCGCGGAGCAGGAGCGCCTGCAGGGTGAGCGCGCCGGCGGCGAGGAGCAGGATCACGTCGAGGCCCACGCCGACGACGCCGGCAAGGAAGACGAAGGCGCAGGCCCACAGCGCGGCGCCCGGCAGGACGCGGCGCAGGAACCGCCGCCGGAGGCTCAGCAGGAGCAGCCGGCGGCGCATGCCGCGGCCACGTGCGTCGTCGTCCAGGTAGCTCGAGCCGCGCGCGTGCAGCGCGCCGCTGAGGTCGCGGCCGTCGGCCGCGTAGACGCGGCACTGCAGCGGGAGACCCGAGCGCCGCAGCACCGCGTCCTGCGCGCGGGCGAAGTGCTCGACGAGGGAGAAGAAGCGGTCGTCGGCCGAGAGCCGGGCGTCGGCCAGGCGCACGTCGAGATACAGGCGGTCGACGGCGGGATCGTACTTGATCTCGCTGTGCCAGCCGCCGCGGCCGAAGAAGTCGCCCAGGAACCGGTCGAGGTCGCCGGGGATGCTCTCGACGTCCGGTCGATCCATCACGCTCATGGTCGGATTCTACCCGTCGACCTCCCTCATCGGCAGCCGCACGAGGGGACTGGAGCCGGCCGGACCCGGCGGAGGGTGTGCACTCCGGAGGCCTCCGTTCGAAGCGGGCCGGGGGCGTGCGGTAGAATGCCCCGTTTGACAGGGCGGCCGTCGCGGCCGCCGACGAACACGGACAGGAGTCCCCCGTGAAGATCGCAGTCATCGGCCTCGGCTACGTCGGCCTTCCGCTGGCGATGGTGTTCGCCGAGGCCGGCGTCGAGGTCGTCGGCATCGAGGCGGAGGCGGCACGGTGTGAGGAGGTCAACGCCGGCCGGAGCTACATCCAGGACGTCCGCGGCGACGCGCTCAGGGCGATGGTCAAGAAGGGTCTGATCCGCGCGACCACGGACTACGCCGCCACTGAGCAGTGCGACGCGCACATCATCTGTCTCCCGACGCCGCTGAACGCGAACCGGGAGCCCGACCTCACGTTCGTCAGGGAGGCCACCAGGCAGCTGGCCGGACACCTGCGCCGCGGCCAGCTCGTCACCCTGGAGAGCACCACGTATCCCGGCACCACGCGCGAGGAGCTGGCGCCGATCCTCGAGGCCGGGTCCGGCCTCACCGCCGGCGTCGACTTCCACCTCGCGTTCTCTCCCGAGCGGGTCGACCCCGGCCGGACCGACTACACCACCAGGACCACGCCCAAGGTGATCGGGGGCCTCACCCCGGCCTGCACCGAGCGGGCCCTGAAGGTCTACGGACCCGCGATCGACCACCTCGTCCCGGTCAGCACGCCCGAGGTCGCGGAGATGACCAAGCTGCTGGAGAACATCTTCCGCGGCGTGAACATCGCGCTCATGAACGAGCTCGCCATGCTGTGCGACCGCATGAAGGTCGACGTGTGGGAGGTCATCGACGCCGCCGCCACCAAGCCGTTCGGCTTCATGAAGTTCCAGCCCGGCCCCGGTCTCGGCGGCCACTGCATCCCGGTCGACCCGGTCTACCTGAGCTGGAAGGCGCGGGAGTACGACTTCTGGACCGAGTTCATCGAGCTGGCCGGCAAGGT
>JAAYBE010000440.1 GCA_012719015.1 Actinomycetota bacterium | reverse complement strand
GTCTGGGGCGCGCTCGCCGTCGTGCTGCCCGAGGTCGACCAGTTGCGCGGCGTCGAGCAGAACCCCTACCACCACCGGGACGTCTTCGAGCACACGACCGAGGCGCTGACCTACGTGGTCGGCGTGGTGGCCCAGCTCGGCGGACGTCAGTTCCTGACGACGCCGGAGGAGGCCGGACTGCCGGGGGTCGGGCCGCTCGTGCCCGTCTCCTGGGCCGTCCTGCTGCACGACATCGGCAAGCCCCTCGTGCGCGTGGTGGACGACCGCGGGCGGGTGATCTTCTGGCATCACGACGAGGCCGGCCGCCGGATGTGCGCCGGGATCGGCCGGCGGCTCAAGCTCAGCAACCGGTTCGTCGAGTACGTGGGTACCCTGGTGCGGCAGCATCTGAGGCTCGGGTTCCTCACCCACGAACAACCCTTGACGCGCCGGGCGCTGGCCCGTTACCGGCGCGACGTGCATCCCTGGGTGTTCGAGTCGGTGGTGGTCTCGCTCTGCGACCGGCTGGCGACGCGCGGCGAGAAGACCTCGCTCAGCTCCATGGCGCGCCACTATCGGCTGGCGCGCACCGTGTGGACGGAGGTGAGCAAGGCCCCGACGCCGCGGGTGCTCAGCGGCGACGACGTGATGGACCTGCTCGGGATCGGACCCGGGCCGGACGTGGGCCGGGCCCTGGACGCGCTGGAGGAGGAGGTCGAGGCGGGGGAGGTCACGGATGCCGACGGGGCGCGCGCCTTCCTGCGCAGATGGTGGGCGGCGAGGGACGATGCCTGAGCTGCCGGAGGTGGAGACCGTCAGGCGGCGCCTGCAGGCCTGTCTGCCGGGGCTCCTTCTGCGCCGCGTGGTCGTCCACGACTGGACGGTGAGCGCCCAGACCGAAGAGGAGCTGAACGGGTACCTGGCGGGGCGCCGCGTGGCGCGGCTGCGGCGGCGCGGCAAGTACCTGCTCGTCGACCTGGAGGCGGGGCCGGCGGCCGGCGACGGACCGGCGGTCGCCGTCGTCCATCTGCGCATGACCGGGCAGCTCGTCTTCCGGCTCGAGCCGGGAGACCGCCCGCCGCGCTTCACCTGGGAGCTCGAGCCGGACGCGGCTCTCCACTTCCTGGACATGCGCCGCTTCGGCCGGCTGTGGGCGCTCGACCCGGAGGACGAGGACGGGTTCTTCGCCGCGCGCGGCCTGGGGCCCGAGCCGTTCGGTCCCGAGTTCACGGTCGCGTATCTGCGCGACGCGCTGGCGGGCCGGCGCGCGCTGCTCAAGAACTTCCTGCTGGATCAGCGGCGCGTCGCCGGGGTGGGCAACATCTACGCCGACGAGGCGCTCTTCCGGGCCCGCCTGCATCCGCTGCGCGCCGCGGGCAGCGTCGGACCGCGTGAGGCACGTCGCCTGCACGCCGCGCTGCTCGAGACCCTCCAGGCGGGGATCGACCACGAGGGGTCGAGCATCGAGAGCTTCATCGACCCGGCGGGCCGGCGCGGCAGCTTCCAGGAGATCCTCAACGTGTACCAGCGCACCGGGGAGCCGTGCCGGGTCTGCGGTGAGCAGATCGAGCGCACCGTGGTCGGCGGGCGCGGCACGCACTACTGTCCGCGGTGCCAGCCGCGCCGCGGCGGGATGGCCCCGGGGTCGCGACGCCGCCCGGGCTCGGCGAGGAGCATCGGCAGACGCGGGCCGCGTGGCGAGCTCATCGGATAAGCGCGCGGACGGGAAGCCCGCGGACGAGCGCCGCCCGGGGGTTGCCCCGGCGCGCCTCTACATCGTCCTCACCTGCGTACCGCGCTGCACGCGGCTCGCCGTGGGCTCGCTCGGGACGGTCACGCTGGAGCGCGGCTGGTACGCGTACGTGGGCAGTGCCGTCCGGGGACGGCGGGCGCGCGTGGCGCGCCACCTCGCGCGCGAGAAGCCGCGGCGCTGGCACGCCGACCACCTCTTCGCGGCGTTCCCGGCGCGGGGGGCCTGGCTGGTCGACGGCGCCGCCGGCGAGTGTGCCCTCGCCGCCGCGCTGGCGGCGCTGCCGGACGCGGAGCGCCGCCCGCCGCGTTTCGGCGCCGGCGACTGTCGCTGCGCCGGCCACCTCGTGCGGTTCGGGCGCCGGCCCCTGCGCCGCGACCTCGCGGCCGCGGCGT
>JAAYBE010000439.1 GCA_012719015.1 Actinomycetota bacterium | reverse complement strand
GCAGGTCATCACCGGGTACCAGGCGTCGCTGAGCGTGCAGGTCAAGGTGCGCGACATGGCCAGGCTGGGAGAGGTGATCTCGGCGGCGAACGCCGCGGGCGCCAACACCATCGACGGGCCGTGGTTCACGGTGGACGATCCGGCGCCCTTCCGGGCGGAGGCGATGGAGGCGGCCGTGAAGGACGCCCGCAGCAGCGCCGAGGCGATGGCGAAGGCGGCCGGCAGGAGCATCGGAGCGGTGCTGAGCATGAGCTCGAGCGACGTGGGCGTCTCCCCGCGCCCCCTGGCCAGGATGGCGCTGGCCGAAGCGGCGCAGGCCGTGCCCATCGAGCCGGGTGAGCTCGACATCAGCGCGAACGTCGTCGTGGTGTTCGAGCTCGAGTGAGTCCGCGGCGCCGCGCCCGCCGGCGGGCAGGGTGGCCCCAGCTCGACACGTCGGGAGCGTCCGCTACAGATAGCGCTCGAGGTCGCCGCCGGTCGCGCGCAGCGTCGACGCTGCAGGGACCCGTCCCGTCCGCATGAGCTCGGTGAAGGCGTCGAGCGCGCGGCCGTCCGTGCCGCAGGCCGCGCGCACCTGCTCGTCGCGGGCGTAGAAGACGGTGAAGTCGCCGGCCGCCGGGTCGCCCGTCACGACGGTGTCGGTCCAGGGGCCGCCCACGCCGGCGAAGCCGACCAGGAGGCCCGCCTGCTCGGTCCAGAAGAACGGGACGCCGTCGAAGGGCTTGCCGGCGCCGGCCATGGAGAAGGCGGCGGCGCGGCCATGCTGTTCGGCGAGGCGCCAGTGCTCGATCCGGACTGCCTCGCCCACGTGCGGCTCGGGGTAGCGGGCGATGTCGCCGCCGGCCCAGACGCCCGGCGCGAGCCGCAACTGCTCGTCGACGCGCACGCCGCCGTCGTCATCGACCTGGACGCCGCGCAGGAACCCGGTGCGCGGCCGGGCGCCGATGCCCATCACCACCACGTCCGCGGGCAGCTGCTCGCCGTCGTCGAGTTCGACGCTCGCGACGGTTCCGTCGCCGTGCAGTGCGACCGGACGTCGCCCCAGACGGAAGCGGGTGCCGCGCTGCTCGTGCGCGGCCTGCAGCGTCTCTCCGACCGTCGCTCCGAGGGTGTGGGCGAACGGCACCTCGTCGGGCGCCACCACGACCACGTCCTTGTCCTTGCGCCGGAGGCTGGCGGCCACCTCGGTGCCGATGAAGCTGGCCCCGACGACGACCACGTGGTCGGCCTCGTCGACCGCCGCGACGAGCCGGTCGCAGTCGTCCCACGAGCGCAGCGTCAGCACGCCGGCGAGGTCCGCGCCGGGGAGGTCAAGGCGACGCGGCTCGGCCCCGGGCGCGACGAGGACGGCGTCCGGGGTCAGTGATCCGCCGCCCTGCAGGAGGATCTCGCGGCTGCCGACGTCGAGGCTGGTGACGACGTCGTGCCTGCGCTCGACGCCGATGCGCTCGTAGAACGAGTCGGCGTGCAGGGCCATCCACTCCGGCTTGAGTCCGCCGGCCAGATAATCCTTGCTGAGGTTGGGGCGGTCGTAGGGCCAGCGGTCCTCGGCGCTGATCAGCATGATCCTGCCCTGGTAGCCCGCCTCACGCAGGGCCGCCACGGCGGCGACCGCCGTGGCGCCGCCGCCGACCACGGCGAACAGGCGTCCGTCGGCGTCCGGGTCGGGGGTCGCCATCTCCGGCGCGCGTTGCCGCCGGGCGTCGTCCGGCACCTCGACGTAGACGTCGCCGTCCTCGACGCGGACCGCGAACTGCGGCAGCGACGCGAGCGCCGGCGGCTCGATGAGATCGCCGTTGAGGGCGTCGAAGACGGATTGGTGCCACGGGCACAGCACGTGGTCGTCGTGCAGGAGCCCCTCCGCCAGGAGTGCGCCGTAGTGCGGGCAGAGGGCGGCGAAGGCCCTGTACTCGCCGCCGGAGCGGAGCAGCAGCAGCTTGCGCTTGCCCGCCTGCACCTGCGTCATCTGTCCGTCCGTCAACTCATCACGCGCGACTCGATACTCCATGTCTCCCTCCCGGTCCTGAGGCGACTATACCCGGCGCCGGGCGGAGTGGAGCCCTCTTCCGGGGCGTCGCCCGGCTTTCACTGTGGATCGTCGGCTCCGCAGGTGTCCGCAGGGGCCGGATGGGTAGAGTGCCGACGATGAGGTGCGAACGAGGGGAGTCACACATGAGCGACCGCTGGGTGGTGGGCAACAAAGCGGACCTCGACGCCGTCCCGATGGCGGGCGCCGGCGTCGAAGGGGTCGTCAAGCGCGTGCTCGTCTCGCCCGAGCAGGGGTGGGACGGGTGGGTGATGCGCCTGTTCGACCTCGAGCCGGGCGGCCACACGCCACGGCACGGCCACGACTGGCCGCACATCAACTTCGTCGCCGCCGGCAGGGGCGTGCTGTACCTGGACGGCGAGGAGCATCCTCTGACGCCCGGTTCCTACGCCTACGTCCCGTCCGGCCACGAGCACCAGTTCCGGGCGGACGCGGACGCGCCGCTCTCCTTCATCTGCATCGTCCCGGAGAGCGGCGACTATTGAGGTCGTCCCCTGCTTTGAAATCGGCCTCTGGTGGGGATTGACTAGGAGGACGTCGCGGGCGGCCGGCGCGTCGGCGCCGGCGGTCCGCGCGCCGTCCGCCATACCGGGCCCCTGAGGGTCCAGCGCCTGACGAAAGGAGAGTGATCGCCGTGCCCCCTGCCGAGAGCCGGCTCGCCGGACTCCGCCGACTGGG
>JAAYBE010000438.1 GCA_012719015.1 Actinomycetota bacterium | reverse complement strand
ACGACCAGTGGAACTCGACCCGCTCGGGCAGGCGCCGCCACCAGGGGCAGGTGGCGCACACGGCTTCTTCCATGGGGACGCTCCTTCTCGATGACGCGCCGGCGGGGCCGGCGTGGACCGGTCGATGCTCTTCGTGGGCGTCGCACCCCATGCGGGGGCGCTCCCCTGCGAGCGTACCGCTCGACGGCGTGTCCGCGCCATCCCACAAGGACGTCCACGCCGTCCCGGCGCCGAGGCATCAGCCCAGGGTGATACAGACGACGCCGGCGAAGACGAGCACGGCGGCGAGCACCTGCAGGGCCCCGAGTCGCTCCTGCAGCATCCCGACCGCCCACGCCATGGTGACGGCGGGGTTGAGCCATCCGAGGACTCCGACGACGGCGAGGTCCCCGTGGGTGGTGGCCGACGTGAAGAGCAGGTTGGCCGCGGCGATCAGCAGCCCGATGAGCAGGAGGGCGGGCAGGGCGCGGGCGCGCAGGCGGATGGCCGGACGGGCGGAGGCGGCCGCGATGAGGAGGGTCAGCGCCGCGGCCGTCCGCGCCGTCGCCACGGTGAGGAGCGGGTCGCTCCTGCCGCCGAGGTCGAGCGCGACGAGGAAGAGACCCAGCGCGGTGGCGGAGAGCGCGGCGTAGAGGATCCCGCGGCGGGTGTGCGGGCTTGGCGCCCGCGCCCGCTCCCGTCGTGAGATCAACACGATGCCCACGAAGGCGCAGGCGATGCCGACCATCTGCAGCGTGCCCGGCCGCTCGCCGGCGATGGTGCCCCAGACGACCGGCACGAGCGCCGCGCCGGCGATGATCGGCGAGACCACACCCATGTCGAGCAGCGCGAGCGCGCGGTACTGCAGGACGACTCCGAACCCTCCGACCGCGCCGCCCACCGCCGCCGGCGCCAGGGCGGCCGGCGACAGGCTCGCCGACGAGGTCGCGAGGAGGAGGGCCACCAGCGAGAGGGACGCGACCACCTGACCGCCCAGCGCCGCCGTCCACGCCGTGGAGCGGCGCGCCTCCACCCCGGCGACGAAA
Organism: Actinomycetota bacterium; assembly: GCA_012719015.1. Lineage (GTDB taxonomy): Bacteria > Actinomycetota > Thermoleophilia > UBA2241 > UBA2241 > CAIXSE01. The sequence goes on along the minus strand of JAAYBE010000438.1, from coordinate 654 downwards.
TCGGAGGTGCCCCACGAGAAGCTCGCCAGGAGCGCGAGGACGGCGGCGAGCATCGGCGGCGTCAGGTCCGCGACGGACCCGCCGAGGCGGGGTCAGGACCCATCGCCGGCGGTCTCCTCGCCGGCGTGACCGTCGCCGTGGGCGGCGACGTCGATCCCGACATCCTCCCCTTCCCAGTTGTAGAAGAACTTCTCCGTGCGCAGCACGTTCCACGTCTGGGTGCCGGCGATGCCCTCGATCTGCTCGAGATCCTCGTTGAGGAACTTGAAGAGCCCTTCCATGTGAGGAAGGTAGGCCTGGATGATGATGTCGAAGGTGCCGGCGACGTAGGCGACGTAGGCGACGTTCTCCATCTCGGCCAGGCGGTGCCCGACCTCCTTGACCCTGCCGCGCACCACGTTGATGCCGATCATCGCGTCGATGGGGAAGCCGATCGGGGCGGGGTTGATGCGCGCCGCATTGATGATCGCGCCCGCGCGGACCAGCCGGTCGATGCGTTTGCGCACGGTGGGCTCGGAGAGGCCCACCGTGCGGGCGATGTGCGCGTAGCTGAGGCGGGCGTCGTGGCGCAGCAGTTTCATGATCCGTCGGTCGACCTCATCGAGTTCGATGGTGCCGTGTGGCAGGGAGCCGAGACGGACGAAGGGCGGATTT
>JAAYBE010000071.1 GCA_012719015.1 Actinomycetota bacterium | reverse complement strand
CATGACGGCAAACCGGTCACGGCCGACGACGTCGTCTACTCGTTCGAGCGCGTCGTCGACCCCAAGAACCCCGGGTCGGGCGCGGCCACGCTCTCGGGGCTGGCGCCGGGCGGCACGGTCAAGACGGACGACCTGACGGTCGAGTTCCGCCTCGACGCGCCCAACGTGCTGTTCCCGGAGGCGCTCGCCTACCGCGGCAACATGGTGGTGCCGGTCGACTTCAACCCCAAGAAGCCCATCGGCAGCGGGCCCTTCAAGCTCACCGAGTTCCGGCCCGGCGAGCAGTTCAAGTTCGAGCGGTTCCCCGAGTACCGGCGCGGGCCCGCCTATCTGGACGCGGTCACGGTGACCGAGTTCGCCGATGAGACGGCGCGCGTCAACGCCCTCATGAGCGGCGACGTCGACGCGATCTCGCAGCTGCCCACGAGCCAGGTCAAGGCGATCGAGGGGGCAAGCCTCGAGGTGCTCAACGCCGAGACCGGCGCCTGGCGGCCGTTCACGATGCGCATCGACGTCAAGCCGTTCGACGACCTGCGCGTGCGCCAGGCCTTCCGCCTGATCGTGAACCGCCAGGAGATGATCGACCACGCCTACGCGGGGTTCGGCGCGCTGGGCAACGACATGTACGCGCGCTTCGACCCCGGCACGCCCGACCTGCCGCAGCGTGAGCAGGACATCGAGCAGGCCAAGTCACTGCTCAAGCAGGCCGGCTACGACAACAACCTCACCGTGCAGCTGGTGACCTCGGCCGAGGCGCTGGGGGCCGACGAGGTGGCGGCGGCGCAGATCTTCGCCGAGCAGGCCAAGAAGGCCGGCGTCACGGTCAACCTGAAGAAGACCGACTCGGCCACCTTCTACGGCAAGGACTACCTGAGCTGGCCGTTCGCGCAGGACTTCTGGTTCACCCGGGGTTACCTCGAGCAGGCCGGCCAGGGCACGATGCCGGGCGCGCCGTACAACGAGACACACTGGAAGAACGACGAGTGGCTGGCGCTGGTCAAGGAGGCCTTCACCACGGTCGACGACGCCAAGCGCAACGAACTCGTCGCGAAGGCCCAGGAGATCGAGTACAACGAGGGCGGCTACATCGTCTGGGCCTGGCGCAACCAGGTCGACGCCTACTCGCCCAAGATCACCGGGCTCAAGAAGGACCCGATGGGCATGTGGCTCGGACGCTGCGACTTCACCGAGGTCTACTTCGTCTGATCCGCGTCTGTCCCGGCGGCGGGCGCCTCTCTCCGGAGAGGCGCCCGCCGCTGCGTCTGTCCGGACCCTGCCTGACGCCGCGGGTCCTCTCACCGGGGACCGGGCGGGATTACCAACCACCCAGGTGGATGATTGCGCGCGAAGATGATAGATTCGCGGTGGCCGTCCCGGCTGGTGGGGTGACCGCCGCAGCGGGTCCGTCCTCGTCCGTCTGGCCTCGCCGTCGGTCGACCTGCCGTTCGGGGCGCCGTCCCGTCTGGAAGACAAGGGCGACGAAAGGGGCAGTATCGTGGGTGGGAACAAGGACAGTTCCTGGTTCGAGGTCGGCGAGCTGCGCGAGGTCGTGAACAGGCCTGTCTCGCGGCGCAGCCTGCTCAAGGGCGCCGCCGCCATGGGCGCGGTCGCCGCGCTGGGGCCGATCGCGTCGGCCTGCGGCGGCGGTGAGGCCTCCACCGGCGAAGAGGGCACTCCTTCGGGCGAACCGAAGAAGGGCGGCGACCTCAAGATCGGCATCGTCGGCGGCTCCGCCAAAGACACGGTCGACCCGCAGGTGGCCAACTTCGAGCCCGACATCACCAACGCGTACATCATGTACGAGTTGTTGACCACGTACGACTTCGAGGGCAACCTCGTCAACCAGATGGCCGAGACCATCGAGCCGAACGACGACGGCTCGGTGTGGAAGGTCACCCTGAAGGACGGCATGCTCTGGCACGACGGCAAGCCGGTCACCGCCGACGACATCGTCTTCTCCTTCGACCGCATCGTCGACCCCAAGGATCCCAAGGGCGCCGCGGCGACCCTCGCCGGCCTCAAGCCGGGCAACACCAAGAAGGTCGACGAGAAGACGGTGGAGTTCCATCTCGAGTCCCCGAACGTGATCTTCTCCGAGGCGCTCGCGGTACGGAACGCCATGGTCGTCCCCCAGGGCTTCGACCCCAAGAACCCCATCGGCAGCGGGCCGTTCAAGCTGACCGAGTTCCGCGCGGGCGAGCAGTTCACCTACGCGCCGTTCGCCGACTACTACGGCGGCGCCCCCTACGTGGACAGCCTGACGGTGACCGAGTTCGGCGACGAGACGGCGCGCGTCAACGCGCTGACCAGCGGCGAGGTGCACGCGATCTCGCAGGCGCCCATGAGCCAGACGAAGGTGATCGAGGCGACCGACGGTCTCGAGCTGCTCAACGCCGAGACCGGCGCCTGGCGTCCGTTCACGATGCGGATCGACGT
>JAAYBE010000437.1 GCA_012719015.1 Actinomycetota bacterium | reverse complement strand
TAGTTGTCCGAGAGCCTCATCACGGCCAGGAGGACGCCGCCGAGCCCGCCTATGAGCATCGAGACGAACGTGAGTTCGATGGTCAACGCCAGACCCTTGAGAGTGACCGGGGAGAACATGTAGTCCCAGACCACGGGCCACTCCACGTTCTGGTTCTTGACGAACGAGTAGACCAGTGCCGCGACCAGATAGATGACGACGAACGCCCCGATCCAGCGGCCCCAGTGCCGGACCGGGATGGCCTTGATCGCCTCGGGGCGGCTCGCGGCCGGGGCGGGCAAGCCCGCCCCGGCCGCGACTCCCAGACCGCCGGGGTCGGTCGGTCCCACCGTCACGTCCTCACTCCACCTTGGTCACGTGGCTCGCCGCGTACGCCGGGCCGGCGTTGACCTGCACCGACTCCACCGGGACGAAGCCCCAGGCGGCGATGATCCTGCCGTAGGTGCCGTCGTCCATGAGAGCCTGCAGCGCCTTCTGCACGGTGTCCACCAGGGCCGTGTTCTTGGTCAGGATGGCGATGCCGTCCATCTGCGGGTCGTAAGGGGCGGCCGGGTCCTCGACCACCTCGAACACGTTGCCGTCACCGGTGGTCTTGGCGACGTCCAGGGCCGTCGAGTAGTCCGTCAGGTCGGCGATGGCGCGGTTGCTCTTCACGGCGAGGAGCGCCTCGGGCTGACCCGGCAGGACGAGGATCTGCATCTTCGGCTTCCCGGCAGCAGCGAACTGCTTGTTCAGGTTGGTCAGGAACGCCTGCTGCGTGGTGCCGCTCTCGCAGGCCACCGTCTGCCCCTCGAGGCTGTCCAGACCCGTGATGCCGTGCGGGTTGCCCTTGAGCGTCAGGATGCCGGTTCCGTCGAACGTGTAGTCGACGAAGCTGAACCCGGCCTTCTGACGCTCCTCGTTGTCGTACATCGCCGACATGGACATGTCGGCCTTGCCCCCCTTGATGGCCAGCAGGATGGAGTCGAACGGCATGTCGATGAACTTGACCGTCACTCCCATCTTCTTGCCCAGCGCCTGCGAGAGGTCGAAGTCGAACCCGGCGGGGTTGGTGCTGTCCGGCGGGTCGAAGTACTCCCACGGCGGGTACGGGATGTCGCTCACGCACTTGATGGCGCCCGAGCTCTGGATGGAGGCCGGGAGCGCCGCGGTGAGCGACGGGTCGGTCTCGACGCCGGCCAGGTCGGCCTCCGTCCAGGTGGCCTCGGCCACCGTGGCGCCGGGGCTCGGGGTGGGGCTTGCTTCGTTCGTGGCGGCGGTGCTTCCGCAGGCGGCGACGAGCGCCGCGAGCGCGACCACCAGCACCAGCACCGCGGGCGTCTGCCCTACCCTGCCGATCGATTTGCGGAGAGCGCTCATGCTCTTCCTCCCCTGTCTGCGGCGGTCGTCCCGTCGCGATCTCGGTGACGGTCCGGCGCGCCGGACCAGGGTCCGCGTCAGCGGGCTCCACGGGGAGTGTACGCCGCGAAAGCAAGCACGAACAGAGTCAGGAAGGACGGATCCGGCCGGCGCGCTTCGGTCAGATCCCGAGGCGCCGGCGGTAGAGTTCGGCGTCCTCGGTGCTGAAGCAGCAGAAGATGACCGTGTGCGGCAGGTCGTGCCCGGCCCGCCACCCGTCGACCGCGCGCACGGCGACGTCGCAGGCCTCCTGCTTGGGATAGCCGTAGACGCCGGTCGAGATGCCGGGGAAGGCGATCGTGCGCAGCCCATGGCGCTCCGCGAGGCGCAGCGACTCCGTGTAGCAGGAACCCAGCAGGCGCGCGGCCTCGGCCGGCTCGTGGCGACGGTAGACCGGCCCGACGGTGTGGATCACGTGCCGGGCCGGCAGATCGTGGCCGCCCGTGAGGCGAGCAGCGCCCGTCGGGCAACCGCCCAGGGTGCGGCACTCCTCGAGCAGGCCCGGCCCGGCGGCGCGATGGATGGCGCCGTCGACGCCGCCGCCGCCCAGCAACGAGCTGTTGGCCGCGTTGACGATCACGTCCACGTCGAGCCGCGTGATGTCGCCCTCCACGACGCGTGTTCGAGCACGGAGCGCGGCGTCTTCCTGACTGCCTTCCACAGGCGGAAGCTTACCAGACGGTCGCCTGCGTCCCCGTCGCCCTCCTCTGTCGCCGCGGCGTGCTACGCTCAAGTCGTGACCGGCCATGCCCACCTCGAGGCGGCCCGCTGGGCGGCCCGTGC
>JAAYBE010000436.1 GCA_012719015.1 Actinomycetota bacterium | reverse complement strand
CCGGATAGAGGATCGGATACGACTCGTGGAAGCCGTTCAGGTAGGTGCCGACCAGCGCGCACGGCTCGCCCTCGTCGAGCGTGCCGCGGATCCCGAGATGGCCGTTGGAGAGCGCGAAGATCGACTCACTCTGGGCCAGGCGATCGAGATCGAGGCTCGTCTCCCGGATCGCCCAGGGATCCACCTCGAAGGCGCCGGTGGCGCTCACCCGGCCGCCTCCCGCGCCCGCCTCTGCTGACCGAGGCGCGTATACACGCCCGAGCATGCCCTCCGATCCACGCCGTCTCCTTCCGGTCGCCGCCCGTTGAGCCCGTCTTGCCCGTTCCCCGGCTCCGTCATGCGCGCGACCCGGGCGTCACGCCGCGTCTCCACGATGCCGGGACGTCCGCAGGTCTTGACTCACCGCGCGCGGCACCGCTCATCGAGGGATCGTTCAAGGTCCGTCCGTCGGCTGCCGAAGCCTGAGTGACGGACGACCCGGGGCACTGCGCATGCCCCACGGACATCAGAGGGCTGTGGCGGCGCCGTCACAGCGGGCGGCATCCGGGAGGTGGCGATGAAGAGGGTCTGCGCCCTCATCCTGCTCTCCAGCGTCTTCACACTCGTCTTCACACTGTCCCTCGCCTCGGCCCGCCCCGCCGCGGCACTCAAGCCGACGGCCGCCGAGAAGAGGGTCATCAAGCTCGTGAACCGGGAGCGCGCCAGGAAGGGGCTTGCGCCGGTCAAGTTCAACGCCGCCCTCACCCGCGCCGCCCGCGCCCACTCACGGCAGATGGCGCGCCGCGGCATCCTGACCCACCGCAGCGCCAACCGCGACACCGTGGCACGTCGCGTGGTCCGGCACGGGTACAAACGCGCCGGATTCCGCTCCTGGTGCATCGGAGAGAACATCGCCCGGGCACGACTCGGCACGCTGTTCGCGACGAGCGACGGCACGGTCTGCCTGTGGATGGGGAGCAAGGCCCACCGTCAGGTGATCCTCAAAGCCGGCATGCGTCACGTGGGGGTCGGCGTGGCGAAGTCGGCCGGCGGCATGCGCTACTTCACGCTCGACCTGGGCCGGCGCTGCCGCTGAGCGACTGAAGGCTTTCGGACGCCTCCGGGGAAGGGAGACGCGGAGCGGACCCGAGTCCGCACGCAGCCCGCGGGCCTCCTATCGCGGACGACGCCGCCCCACGCCGGTTTCAGGGGACGGTCCTCCACCGTGTGGACGTCCACGGGTCGGGAAGGTATGCGGTGAGCACGCGCACGAGCCCACAGAGCATCCGGAGAACGGGGCGGGGTCTGCTCCTCTGGCTGCCCGCCGCCCTCCTCCTCGTCTTCTCGCTGCCGGGCTGCGCGGCGACCTCGTCCGACGTCGCCTCCCCACCCCCTGGCGAGGCCGCTCCACGGGTCTCGCGCTCCCCCTCGACTGCGGCGGGAGCCGGGGCATCGGGCGGCGAGCCGACATCGAGGGAGAGCGCGAAAGCCGGCGCGAAAGCCGGCGCGGAACCTGCTGCGCAGTCGAGCGCGAGGCCGCCCCGGCCCGCGACCGCGGCGAAGCGCGTGACGATCATCTTCGTCGACGTCGGCCAGGGTGACGCCGTCCTCCTCCAGTCGGGCTCCACCGAGGTGTTGATCGACGGCGGTCCGAGCGCCGGCGCCGCCGCGGTCGAGGCGGCGATGCGCCGCGCCGGGATGACCGGCCTCGACTACGTCGTCGCCTCCCACATGCACGCCGACCACATCGGCGGCATGGGGGCGCTGGTGCGCGACCACCGCCCCAGGAAGGCCTTCATCGCCGGCGCCTGCGACACCCGTCTGCGTGCGGCCTTCGAGGCCGCCCGCACGCGGATCAGGCAGGTCCGCCGCGGCGCCTCGCTGCGGTTCGGAGCCGTAAGGGCCAAGGTCCTGAGCCCGGCCTCCCTCTCCGGCGACAAGAACGCCGACAGCGTCGTGCTCCTGCTCGAGGCGAACGGCCGGCGCATCCTCCTGACCGGCGACCTGACGGGTCCGAACGAGGCCGCCGTGGGGAGCATCACCGCTCGTGGGCCGCCGCTGGACGTGCTCAAGGTCGCGCATCACGGCTCAGCCTACTCGACGGAT
>JAAYBE010000009.1 GCA_012719015.1 Actinomycetota bacterium | reverse complement strand
GACGTGATCGTCAAGGCGGACGACACGGACATCAGGACCGCCGACGACCTCATCGCGTTCCTCGGCACCAAGAAGCCGGGCGACACGATCACCGTGACGGTGGAGCGCGACGGCAAGACGCACGATCTCAAAGTCACCCTTGCGGAACGCCCCGGGAACCTCTGATCCTCACGCGCGGCGCCCTGCGCCGGCGTCGTGTCCGATGGGCCGCCTGCCACTCTTTGCGGCAGGCGGCCCACTCTTTTTGACACGCGCAGCACGCAGGGTGTATACCCGTTGTCCGGGCCGCAGGCGAGGGCCGGCCGCCCAGTGACCGATGGTAGCGATGACCCGTGGAGGAGGCGTTTGCCGACGCAGCCGCTCGACGCCCGCATGCGGATGCTCGTGCCTGTGGTCCGCGGCCTGGCCGAGATGCTCGGTCCCGACTGCGAGGTGGTGCTGCACGACATCCGTCGCCTCCCGCACTCCATCGTCGCGATCGAGAACGGCGCGGTCACCGGCCGTGTCGTCGGGGACGTGCCGACCGACCGCATGCTGCGCACGCTGCGGAACCTCGACGACTGTCGGGACGTGCGGCTGTACCTCACCTCACACGAAGGCAGGATCCTCAAGTCGCTCGCCGTCACGCTGCGCGACGAGGACGGCGTTCCCTACGGACTGCTCGGCCTGAACCACGACATCAGCGGGCTCGTCCAGGCCCAACGGACACTCGCAGGACTCACGTCGGCCGGCTCGCAGGAGGGCGCGACGGCGTCCGAGCCTGCCGAGATCTTCGCCGGCGACATCCGTGACGTGGTCGCCGGCATGGTCGCCACGATCCTCGGCGAGATGGGCAAGACGCCGGCCGCCATGAGCCGCGACGAGAAGATGGAGGTCGTCAAGCGCCTGGAGGAGCGCGGCGCCTTCCTCGTCAAACGATCGGCGGAACAGGTCGCGGACGCTCTCGACCTCTCCCGGTACACCATCTTCGCGTACCTCAAGGAGATCCGGCGCGGCGACGCCGACGAGAAGCCCACGGACGACGCCGGAGGCGACGACCCGGCCGGCGAGACAGACACGTCGAGTGGGCGACCGGCTCATGATACGCCCGCCGGCGCAGGGGCCCGCTGGCCCCGCCTGCGCAAGGCCGGGAAGGGAGGGCGGTGAGCTCCGCGAGAGATGCGGGCGTCCGCCCGGACGCCGCCACCGTCGCCGCCCTGTACGACATCATCGGCGGATCGGACTGCCGCTCGCTCGCAGTCGTGGGTCTCGTGAAGAACGCCGGCAAGACCACCGTCGTGAACGCCCTGTTGGACAACTGCCCCGGGCGCTTCGGGCTCACGTCACTCGGCCTGGACGGCGAGCGGACGGATCACCTGACCGGCCTCGCCAAACCCAGCATCACCCCGCCGGCGGGCACACTGGTCGCGACAACGCAGGGCTCGCTGGCCCGCTCCCGCTACACGCTGCAGACGCTTGAGGAGTTGCCGTTCCGGACACCGCTCGGGCGTGTGGTGATCGGACGCGCGGCGGGCGACAGCGCGGTGGAGGTGAGCGGACCCACGACGCTGGCCGAGCTGCGCGTCACCGTCGACCGTCTGCTGGCCCTGGGCGCCGACCAGGTGCTCGTCGACGGAGCCATCAACCGCATCGGCAGCGCCTCGCCGCGCGTGAGTGACGGCGTCGTCCTGGCCACCGGAGGGATGGTCGGTGACGGACTGGACGAGGTGCTCGAGACCACCGCTGGCGCACTCGACCTGCTCACACTGCCGGCCATCGGACCGGAGACGCGCGCCCTCGTGCGGGAGCACGCCGCCGGGAGCGCGCGGGCGGTCGCCTTCACCGCCGGGGGGACGGCCCATCCCCTCGAGCTCACGACGGTGGTGGGCGAAGGCGTGACCGTGGCGCGTCAGATCGAGCGGCTCGGCGCGACCACGCTGCTCGTGGGCGGTGCGCTGACCCAGGAGTTCGTCGACGACTTCACCCGCGTCCTGCCGCCGCGCACTGAGCTCAGGGTCATCGTGCGTGACGCCACCGTCCTGGTGGCCCCCCCAGCCACGGTGCATCGGTTCCTGCGCCGGGGGCTCCGGCTCGAGGTACTCACCCCCCTACGCGTGCTGGCCCTGACCGTCAATCCGTTCCGGGTCCCGCAGCCGTACCCGCCCCGGACGTTCTTCGCCGCGCTCGCCGATGCCGTCGGCGAGCGCACCCCCTTGTTCGACGTCGTGAACGGACTCGCGCGCCTGCCGGAGAAGACCGCGCCGGCGCGACCCGCCTCTCCCCCTGACGAAAGCAGGTGATCATGTGAGCGATGCCCTCCAGTTGAACGGCGACCTGGTCGACCGGGCGCGCGCCGCGGCGGACGCGATCGCCGACGACATCCAGCGGCACATCGACGAACACACCACCGATACGACCGAACGCGCCTCCCTTCGCCTGCTGGGGATCACGGGGGTCAACGAGATCGACGTGCCCCTCGTCAACGTGGTCGTGGAACATGCGCGGAGCCTGCTCCCGTCCGGCATCCTGCGGCCGTTCGTCGACCTCATGGACCGGACGGGCAGGGGCGCGCAGGAGGTCGCCGAGGGAGTCGCCGCCGGCGAGCTCACGCTGGCCCCCGTGCCGCCGGAACGGTGCGAGGGCGTGGAGGCGCGCGCCGAGGCGCTCGCCCGCGAGGGCGTGGCGCGCATCGACGCGGTGCGGGCGCGCCGCAACGAACTGGTCGCCACCGTCGGCGAACCGCCCAAGCCGTACGTGTACGTGATCGTGGCCACCGGGAACATCTACGAAGACGCCGCCCAGGCGAAGGCCGCCGCCCGCGCGGGCGCCGACGTGATCGCGGTCATCCGTACGACGGCGCAGAGCCTTCTCGACTACGTGCCCTACGGCGAGACGACCGAGGGATTCGGCGGCACCTACGCCACGCAGGAGAACTTCCGCCTCATGCGCGCCGCCCTCGACGAGGTCGGCGAAGAGCTCGGGCACTACGTCCGCCTCTGCAACTACGCCAGCGGCCTCTGCATGCCTGAGATCGCCACCATGGGTGCGCTCGAGCGCCTCGACATGATGCTCAACGACTCCATGTACGGGATCATCTTCCGCAACATCAACATGCAGCGGACGTTCGTGGACCAGTACCTGAGCCGTCTCATCAACGCACGCGCGGGGATCGTCATCAACACGGGTGAGGACAACTACCTGACCACCGCCGATGCTTTCGAGGCAGGCCACACGGTGGTCAGCTCCGATTTCATCAACGAGGCGTTCGCCCTGCGCGCCAACCTCGAGCCCTGGCAGATCGGTCTCGGCCATGCCTTCGAGATCGACCCGGCCAAGCCCGACCAGGTCGTCTACCAGATCGCCGACGCGCAGCTCATCCGCCAGCTGTTCCCCGGCTATCCGCTCAAGTACATGCCCCCTACCAAGTACATGCCGGGTGACATCTTCCAGGGACACATCATCGACGGCATGTTCAACTTCACCGGCATCCTCACAGGGCAGGAGATCATGCTCCTCGGCATGCTGACCGAGGCGCTGCACACGCCGCTGCTCCAGGACCGGTACGTCAGTATCAGAAACGCGAAGTACGTGTTCGAGGCTTGCCGCCACCTGGCCGACGAGATCTCCTACAAGCCGTCCGGCTTGATCGAGCGGCGGGCCGACGAACAGTTGCGGAGGGCCGTCGAGCAGCTGGAGCACGTGAGGTCCATCGGGTTGTTCAAGGCCCTCCAGAACGGCGAGTTCGCGGACGTCAAGCGCGATCCCGACGGCGGACGCGGGTTCGAAGGCGTGATCAAGGTCGCCCCGGACTACTTCAACCCGTTCTTCGCGGCGTTGCGCGAAGGCCGGATGAGCGGCCCTCCCCGGGGGACTGAGCGCGGTGAGACGACCGCGGGCGACAGCGCTGTCGCGGGAGGGGGAGACTGATGCTAATACGACCGTATGGTGATACTCGTGATGATGGCGTCATCCAGTTCTCGTTCACCCTGCCGATGCCGTACTCCGTCAAGGCGGCCGACGTCGGCAAGCAGTTCCTCGAGAAGCTCGGCTTCCACACCGTCGGGATCGCCGAGTGCAGGGCCATGGACCCCGAGTACACCTTCTTCGTGGCTTACGCGCGGACCGACGTCGGCATCGATCCCGACGAGGTCAAGGGCGACTACCTCGAAGTCGAGGAGATGGATTTCGCGGCCATCAACGCCCTCATCAAGGAGCGACTCGGCCGCAAGCTCGGCGTCGTCGGCGCAGCCATCGAGAGCGACGCCCACACCGTGGGCATCGACGCGATCATGAACATGAAGGGCTTCGCGGGCAACTACGGGCTGGAACGCTACCCCGAGATGGACGCCCTCAACATGGGCTCCCAGATCCCGTGCGCCCAGCTGCTGCGGACTGCGCTTGAGCGCGACGCCGATGCGATCCTGGTCAGTCAGATCGTCACGCAGAAGAACATCCACGTGCAGCATCTCACCCAGCTGATCGAGCTGCTGGAGGCGGAGGGAGTCCGGGAGCGCTTCGTGCTGGTCGTGGGCGGTCCGCGCATCAACAACGCGTTCGCCAAGGAGCTCGGCTACGACGCCGGCTTCGGCCCCCGGACCACACCCCTCGAGGTGGCGTCGTTCCTCGCCCAGGAGGTCGTGCGCAGGCACGAGGAGGCGTGACGAAGTAGCATGAGCGCGCGCACCGTTCATCCACATGTTTCGCTGCGGTACGCCGGCAGGCCGCTGGCGACCGCAGGCACATACGCAACGGCTCTCAAAGGAGGCCCTAGTGTCTGACAACGACGTCGTCATCCTCTCAGCCGTACGCACCGCGCAGGGCCGCTTCCAGGGCGGCTTCGCGGGTACCCCGGCTCAGGAGCTCGGCGCGACCGTGATGACCGAGGCCCTGAAGCGCGCCGGGGTGACCGGCGACCAGCTCGACGAGGTCATCTTCGGGAACGTGATCCAGGCAGGCCTGGGGCAGAACGTCGCCCGGCAGGCGGAGCTCAAGGCCGGTATCCCGGAGCACGTGCCGGCCGTCACAGTCAACCGCGTGTGCGTCTCCAGTGCAGCCGCGCTCGCCTGGGCCGCCGCCAACATCAAGGCGGGCGACGGGGAACTGTACCTCGTCGGCGGCACCGAGAACATGACGCGGGCGCCGTGGCTCCTGCAGAACGGCCGCAGCGGTTACCGCATGGGCATGCCGTCGGCGGAGATGTTCGACGCCATGGTGCTCGACGGACTGTGGTGCGCCATCGGAGGCACGCACATGGGTCTCACGGCCGAGAACCTGAGCGAGCAGTTCCAGATCAGCAAGGAACGCCAGAACGAGATCGCCTATCAGAGCCAGGTCCGCGCGACCGAGGCGATCAAGGCCGGACGCTTCAAGGACGAGATCGTCCCGGTCGAGATCCCGCAGCGCAAAGGCGACCCGAAGATCGTCGACACGGACGAGTGCCCCCGCGAGACCTCCCCGGAGATCCTCGCCGGCCTGAAGCCGGTGTTCAAGAAGGACGGCGTGGTCACGGCCGGCAACGCCTCGGCGATCGCCGACGGAGCCAGCGCTCTCGTGGTGACCTCGCGCCGCAAGGCCGCCGAACTCGGGCTCAAGCCCATCGCCCGGCTCGTCAGCTACGCCACCGCCGCCGTCGACCCCGCCATCATGGGCCTCGGCGAGACCCGTGCGGCACAGGCCGCGCTGGAGAAGGCGGGCATGACGAGCAAGGACGTCCAGCTCGCCGAGCTCAACGAGGCCTTCGCCTGCGTCGCCGCATTGGCGATCCGCGAACTCAGCCTGAGCGACGACATCGTCAACGTCAATGGCGGCGCCGTCGCGCTCGGCCACCCGCTCGGCAACACCGGCACCCGCATGATCGTCACGCTCATCCACGAGATGCAGAAGCGCGGCGTCGAGATGGGGCTGGCAGCCGCGTGTGTGGGTGGCGGTCAGGGTGCCGGTTCCGTCATCAGGATAGAGGGCTGAGGCCAGTCCGACGAAACGACCCCGGGGCGGCCGCGGGTGCGCGCACGGCGCCGCCCGCGGCCGCGGCGCCCTCGGGAGGAGGGAGAAGCGATGAAAGCAGGTAACAAGTTCGGCGCCCACAGGGTCATCGAGCCCGAGGGCGTTCTGCCCCAGCCGGCCTGGAAGATCGACAACACGATGGAGATCTACGACAACGAGATCCTCATCGACGTCGACACGCTCAACGTCGACGCGGCCAGCTTCACCCAGATCGAGGAAGCCGAAGGCGGCGACGTCCGCAAGATGGCACGTCACAGCCTCGACATCATCGCCGCGCGCGGCAAGCACCACAATCCCGACACGGGCTCAGGAGGCATGCTGCTCGGGACCGTCAGGGAGATCGGCCCGAAGCTCACCGACCGCGATCTCAAGGTCGGCGACCGCATCGCGACCCTGGTCTCACTCTCGCTCACGCCGCTCAAGGTGGATGAGGTCGTCTCGATCAACAAGGACACCTGCCAGGTCAAGGTCAAAGGGCAGGCCATCCTGTTCGAGACCGGGATCTACGCGAAGATGCCGGACGACATGGACGAGGCGCTGGCACTCGCAGTGCTCGACGTCGCCGGGGCACCGGCGCAGGCGGCGAAGCTCAGCAGACCCGGCGAGACGGTGTTCATCATCGGCGCCGGCGGCAAGAGCGGCCTGCTGTGCGCCTACGAAGCCAAGAAGCGCGTCAAGCCGACGGGCAAGGTGGTCTGTCTCGTCCACGGAGACGCCGGGAAGAAGCGCCTTGAGAAAGCCGGGTTCGCCGACGTCATCATCCAGGGCTCGGCCACCGACCAGCTCTTCGTCTACGACGAGGTACGAAAGGCGACCGGCGGCGCCATGGCCGACCTCACGATCAACTGCGTCGACATCCCCAACACCGAGATGGCCTCGGTCCTCGCGACCAGGAACGGCGGCACCGTCTACTTCTTCAGCATGGCGACCAGCTTCACGTCCGCCGCTCTCGGCGCCGAGGGCATCGGCGCCGACACGCTGATGATCATCGGCAACGGTTATACCAAGGACCACGCCGTGATCTCGCTCGAGGTCGTGCGTGAGAGCCCTGTCCTCATGGAGATCTTCAAGGACACGTACGCGACTGGAGCCGGCAACCCGGAGCCGGTGGGACTCAAGGCCTGACCGGCTTCGGCACACCGTCGCGTGGAGCGACGGTCCCGTCAGTACAAGCTGTCGCGAGCAGAGGACCCGATGAGGGTCCTCTCTCGTTTCACGTGAAACATCTGACCCAGTCTCCGGCACCGCGACGCCGCTCCGCTCTCGCGGGCGCATCCATCCGTCTCCACGTCCGCACGTCCCCGGACGCCCGTCGTCGCAGGCTCAGGACCGCGATCCCCTCGCCCCAGCGCGGTCGCGACTGCGCACCGCGTGGCACGTCGTCCCCGGAACGCCGGCAGACGCTTGACTGCGGCAGTCACTCCATGGGTACACAGTCAGAGGCTGACCGACCACGGAGGAACTCGTGAACCAAGAAGACGTGCTCCGCGCCCTCGCGACCGTGAAGGACCCGGAGCTGCAACGCGACATCGTCGACCTCGGGATGGTGCGCGACATCGTCCTCGACGACACCCGCATCGGAGCTACCGTCGTCCTGACGACGGCCGGCTGCCCCTTGCGGAACCAGATCCGGGCCGATGTGGAGGAGGCTCTGACGGCCATCGCGGGGAGCCGCGCCGTCGAGGTCAAGTTCGACGCCATGTCCGCCCAGGAGCGCGACGCCCTCGCGGATCGGCTCCGCGAGCGTGATCAGCTGGTCCAGTCGCTCTTCGGGCCGGGCTCGAAGACCCGCACGATCGCTGTCGCCAGCGGCAAAGGCGGGGTCGGCAAGAGCACCGTCACCGCCAACCTGGCCACCGCCCTGGCGGCGCGCGGCCACGCTGTCGCCCTCATCGACGCCGACGTGTACGGCCCCACGATCCCTCTCATGATGGGGCTGCCGGCGGTGCCCCCCGAGACCCACAACGGGAAGATGCTCCCGCCTGAGGCGCATGGGGTCAAAGTCGTGTCGATGGGCTTCTTCCTCCCGGACAACGAGCCCGTGGTCTGGCGCGGCCCGATGCTGAGCCGCGCCATCGAGCAGTTCCTCGGCGATGTCCTCTGGGGCAGCCCCGACTACCTTCTCATCGACCTCCCGCCAGGGACCGGGGACATCGCCTTGACGATCGCGCAGATGATCCCCGGTGCGGAGCTCATCGTGGTGAGCACTCCGCAGGAGGCTGCCGCACGCACCGCCATCAAAGCGGCCAAGATGGCCCGGATGACGAAGCAGCGCGTGATGGGCGTCATCGAGAACATGGCGTACTTCGTCTGCCCGGACTGCGGCGGAAGACACTACATCTTCGGGCGCGGTGGAGCCTTCGAGATCGCGCGACTGATGGACACGCAATTGCTCGGCCGTATCCCGCTCGACCAGGCCACGAGAGAGGGGGGCGACGCCGGTGTCCCGGCCGCCCTGGATCCCGCGTCTCCGGTAGGCGCCGCGTTCGCGGAGATCGCCCAGATCATCGATGGGAGCCTGGAGCGGCCGGCCGAGTCCGACGACGACACCGACTGAGGAGTCGCTCCCCGCGCCCACCCGCCGCCGCGGCGCCACGGGCGCCAGATGCAAGGGTGTGCTGCCGCGGGAGCGGCGCCGGGAGGCCGGTGATGCCGGCCCCGGCGCCGCTCCCGCCGGACTCAAACGGCGACGCCGAGGGCCACACTGCCCGTCGGCCGCCTGAGGACGATGTCCCGCGAACGACGCGGCTGCTCAGAAGTACGACTGCAGACCGCCGCGACGCCGGATGTCGACGCTCGCGCAGTGGAAGCCGCCCCCGATGGTCTCGAAATCCCAGAAGGGGCACTCGATCGGCTCGAAGCCCCACTCCTTCAGGCGCCGCGCGAACCGTTTCTCACCCGCCGACACGATCACCCGCCTCTCGTCCAGCATGACCACGTTCATCATGATCCAGCGACTGCAGTTGTACATGGGGTGGGTCTCGGGCATCTCCGGCTCAGGGCAGACGAGGACGTCCCAGCCCGCCTTCTCGAACATGTCGGGAACCTTGACCACCCGCTCCGGGTTGATGAGCAGCTTCCCGGGAGCCAGCGGCTGGAAGGTCGCGTCGATGTGCATCGGGTGCGTGTCGCGGACCTCGATCTCATGCACACGGTAGTCGTCGCCGAGGTGGCGACGCAGCCACTCGATACCGAAACGGTTGCAGCAACTCGAGCGGGCGATGAAGACGTCGCGCCCGCACTTGATGGCGTCGGCCGCGTCGAACATGGGCTCACACTCGGTGGGCAGGAAGCGCTGGGGCTCACCCTCCGCGGGCGCGACATACCCCGGCGTGAAGCTCTCCTCGGAGAGACGCGGCGGCGGGGCGGCCACCCAGCGGGCCCCCCGGCGGAAGTACTCCTTGCAGAGTTCCCGGTACGCGAGCCGCTCCGTCGAGCGGCTCCGCCAGGCCACGGGTGCCTCGATGATCTGGTCGCCGATCACGAACAGGATGTCCCGCGGCATGAGCGCGTAGCAACTGCTGGCGACCTCCCAATCCGGGGTCGCCAGCGGACGCCCGTAGGCGTAGTGCTCCGGCTGGCGCACGACCACGCCGGCCTGCTGCAGGACGTCGATGAACGCGTCGAGGTCACGCTCCGCCTTCTTCAGCATCTCGGCGGGCCACGGGGTGCCTCCGTGCCGCTTGAAGAAATCCCACTGCGACTTGTCGTGGATCACGGCCGGCATGATCACGTCCCACGGCGGCACGAGGGTGTCCTGGTCGACCCGACCGACGACGATCTCCTCGAGCGGGTCCCATTCGTTGAACGTGTTGACGACTGGTATCTTGCCGGTCAGCGGATCCACTGGCCCTCCTTCTGGGATGGACGTTCTATGTGAGTCTGTCGGCGACGCCGGCGACGATCTCCGCCGCGACGCGCGCCGCCACCGTCGGGCCGTCTCCGTCCGCCGCAGCCGCGGGGCCGCAGATGTCGGCCGCCGCCAGCAGGGCTGTCGAGACCGTGGAGACGCCGGCGACGAGTTCGCGGACCTCCAGTCCGACAGGGTCGTCGACCCCGGCGAGGACAGAGAGGTCGACCGACAGGTAGACGGCCTCGGTCCCGGCGGCCGCGAGCTCCAGAGCCTCCTGCGCGACGGCCTGCATCCCGTCCCGGATGACGTCGGAGAGGGAGAAAGCGGCCGCTCCGAGAGCGTCGAGCGTCCGCCGGGCGGGTGTGTCCGGAGGCGCCGCCCGCCCACCGACCAACACCAGGCCGGTCGGCGCCACGATGCCGAGCTCCAGGGCACGCGCCCACCGTGACCCCGCCGCGTACAACGGGTCCTGGGCGACGTCGTAGAAGGGCGTGAACGCCACTACCCCGAGCCGCCCCCGCAGCTTGCCCGAGAGCACCTGCAGTACAGGCACGGTGACCAGTGCGTCGCCGCCGATCACGAGAGGAGCGCCTCCGGCGGCCACGACGTCCGCGAGCCGCTCGTGCGCCTGCATGAAGGCGACGGCGGGATCGTCACGGACGGTCTCCACATCGCCGTAGTCGGCGGCCCGGACCGCCCCGCCGAGCGCAGGGACCCAGTCTGCGTAGCGCCGGGACGCACGCCGTACGGCCGGCGCCATCCCGACAGGCCCGTCCAGCGGCAGACCCAGCACGACGAGAGTGAGGCCCGCCAGCGCTCTCCGATCGTCCACCAGCGGCAGGCCGAGAAGCCCTGCGGAGCCCAGCGCCGCTCCCTGCGCGGGGTCTGACCCCCCCGCGACGCGGCCGACCGCCGTCGGCGGGCGCGAGCGCAGCCCCTCGCCCTCCCTCACGCCGTCACCGCGCCCTCTCCGACCGTGTCCGCCCGGCGGCGCCGCGCTGCCGGTGCGTCTCCCTGCCCCACGGCACAGCCCGCAACCCGCCCGTCCCGCATCTCCCCGCCTCGTTCCGCGTACTCTACGATGAACTTCATAGACGGCTCCGCCCGCTGCCTCTGACCCAGTCTACGTCATGGACGCCCGTGGCTTCTGTGGCCCTCAGCACGCACGTCCTTGTCCGGAGACGGTGCGCCCCGTATCATCGGGCCGCCTGCGGCAAGACGCTGACGCCCCACGACGAGAGGAGCGGTCATGACTGAGCCCATCCTGTTCGAGCGCCACACGGAAGTGGCCACGTTCCACAGCCCTCTCGCCGGGATGGAGCTCGCCGAGGACAGGATCGAAGTCCGGACGGATCCGCTGACCGGGATGACGGCGATCGCATCCGCCGGGCTCGAGGCCAAGGAAGAGGCGTTCCTCGGCAAGGCCGATTGGGCGTACACGGACCTCCTGGTGGCGCGCAGTCGCGAAGGCTGCTTCTTCTGCCCCGAGAAGGTGCTGCAGGCCACGCCGAAGTATCCCGATGAGTTCATCCCCGGAGGGCGTCTCGAGCGCGGCCGGGCGCTGGTCTTCCCGAACCTCTTCCCCCTGGCCGCGGTGCACGCCGTGGTCACGTATCCCGACAAGCACTTCCTGCGGCCGTCCGAGTTCACGCCGAGCCTCCTGGAAGAAGGGTTGGGCGCGGCCCTCGATCTCGTCCGCCGCGCCGCGCCTGCCAACCCGGGGATGCGGCACGTCTCGGTCTGCTGCAACCACATGCTGCCGGCGGGGGCGAGCCTCGTCCATCCTCATCTCCAGGTGTTCGGCGGCGAGGCCGTACCGTGGCTCGTGGGACTGTACTGGGACCGTTCCGCGCACTGGCTCAGCCGGCATGGGCGGAGCTACTGGGAGACGCTCGTCGAGCAGGAGAAGTCGAGCGGCGAGCGCTACGTGTGGGGAGTGGCCGGCGTGCACTGGCTGGTACCGTTCGCGCCGGCCGGCGCCCGGGAGGCGATCGCCGTCGTACCCCAGGTCGCACGCCTCACCGACCTCGACGACGAGCACACGGCCGCACTCGCTCACGGGCTCACGCGGATCCTCACCTGGTACGAGGACGAGGGACTCTCCGCGTTCAACTTCACCCTGTACGGCGGCCCGCTCACCGGCCGGGACGCCGGTTTCCCCGTCGTCCTGCGGGTCATCGCCCGCACCGCCTTCCAGCAGGATTACCGTACCGACGACTACTACCTCCACAAGCAACTGGGCGGCGAGCTCATGTTCGCCGCCCCTGAGGAGATGGCGGCGCGGCTGCGACCGCTCTTCTGACGACCTGGTCCATCCGGCGAGCGCGTGTGCGCGGCGAGAGGAGCATGATGAGTCCGTCTGACTACCCTGTCGACGTGCGCGCCGACTACCCCGAGACGAGTTCCCGCGGGTGGGCGGCGCTCACCATATTCTGGCTCAAGTTCTTCGCGCTGATCCCGCACTTCGTCGTCCTCGCACTGCTCGGCATCGCACAGTGGGTCGTCGCCCTCGTGGCCCAGTTCGTCGTCGCGTTCAAGGGTGAGT
>JAAYBE010000435.1 GCA_012719015.1 Actinomycetota bacterium | reverse complement strand
CTCAGATACTCGAATCTCGGTCGCGCCACGCCGGTCCCTCCGTCGTCCGGGACTTCACGAGCCCCCTGTTTCCAGTGTCTTGACCAGCACCTCCGGCCGGCACTGGCGCCCATACTGCGGGCAGGAGAGGCAGCCGCCGAGCAGGGTCTCCCGCTCCGGACCGTGCGCCACGCGCTCGAAGCCCTGGGCGACGAAGAACCGCGGCGCCCGGGCGGTCACCCAGAGCTGCCGTGCGCCGCCGCGACGCGCCTCCTGCTCGACCTCCGCGCAGAGCGCCGTCGCGATGCCGCGCCGCCGACACTCCTCCTCGACGGCGAGCCAATTGACCGTCTGCAGGGAGCCGCGGCGTTCGAGACACACGGCCCCGACCAGCCGGCCTGCGGACGACGCACCCCACGCCGCGACGATGCCGTCGTCGCCGCGACCGGCATCCTCGAGGCCGTTGGCCACACCCAGCCTTCGCATGGCCGCGAGATCCGTCAGCGCACCGATGGTCGTCTCGGCCTCCTGCCGGCAGCACCCGTCGGGGCTCACGTCGTCACCCTCCACCGCGCGATCACCTCGTCGATGTGCCGGTCGACGTCGTCCGGGAGCGGCGGCACCTCGTGCCTGGCGAGGATCTCCCTGGCCCGCGCCGCGGCCTCGTGCGCCAGCGGCTTCCCGGCGGACTCCTCGAAAGCGCCGCGCCGGAACACCCGTGGCCGCCACACCTCGCTGCGTGCGAACCGCCGCGTGCTGCGGCGACCCAGGAAGTGCCCGCCGATGCCGACCTCCAGGATGTCGTCCATGAGAGCAGTCGTCTCGTCGATGGGGTCCTCGCGGAGGTAGCGCCGCAGGGCGCCGATCTGGTCGTCGTCCAGAACGTACTTCGCGAGGCTGGAGAGCTGCACCCCGTCGAGGCCGCCGGCGCAGATCAGCGAGTCAGCGCCGCCGAGAGCAGCGGTCAGCGCCGTCATGCCGCCCTCCGAGCCCGCCTGGAAGTCGACCGCTTTCGCGTCGGCCGACATGCCCGTCGCCTGGGTGGGCAGTCGGTAGAACCGGCTCATCTCCAGGCAGATCAGATTGATGAGCCCGATCTCGGGGCCGGCCGAGATGTACCCGCCGGTGCGCATGTCGGCCACCGCCGAGCCCACCCCCGAGATCAGCGCGCATCCGGGGCGGGCGAGCTGGAAGAGCACGATCGCGGAGAGCAGCTCGGCCATGTTGAGGATGCAGGTGCCGAGCAGCGTCATCGGCCCTGTGGTGCCGGCCTGGGGCATGGGCAGCACGAAGATCGGCACGCCGCGATCGACGAGCTTGAGGCCGGCCTCGGTCATCTCCCGGTCGTGCTGCAGGGGGGCGATCGTGCAGTTCGTGACCGAGAAGTACGGACGCTCCGTGAGCGGAGCCCCGCAGGCTGCCTCGTAGATCTCGAGGATCGGCTCGACCATCTCCGGCGTGCGCACCTCGTCCTGCACGTGCTTGGTCGAGTTGCGCACCACAGTCGCCTGCATCACCAACGGCAGTACGTCGGCAGGGACGTCGCCGGGATTGGGTGAAGGCCAGAGGACGTCGATCTCGTCGAGCGCGTCGCAGAGCCGGCTGACATCGGCAAGGTCGGCGACGGTCCCGTCGCGACGCCCGCCGCCGACGTCGTCGACCATGCCGCCGGTCATTCCGTCGCTGGTAGCGATGAGACGCCCGTCGCCCAGCAGGCAGTCACGGGACGGATCGCGGCCGGCGAGCAGGACTGTGGGCGGGACCGTTCTCAGGGCCGCCTCGATGACGTCCCATGTGAGGCGAGCGGTGAGGGCTTCGCGGTCGACGCGCACTCCCGCAGCAGCGAGCAGGTCGATCGCCTTGGGTGTGTTGTAGGCCACTCCGACTCTCTCGAGGACCTCGAGCGTCTTGGCGTGGACGAACTCTTTCTCCGCCTCGGAGAGATACGTGATGTGTGCTTTGGCCACCGGCAGGACCTCCTCCAGTCTGAGACAGGCTACCACGGTCTCGTCTGAGGACGATGCCCTGTCGCGCTGCGATCGCACCCCACCGCATCCCGCTCACGTCCGAGCGTGAGGCCGCACT
>JAAYBE010000434.1 GCA_012719015.1 Actinomycetota bacterium | reverse complement strand
GAACCGGGCACAGATGGAGGACGACTTCCACGACGCCGTCGACCCCGGCGAGGTCGTGGCCGACGCGCTCGAACAGGCGGCGCGGACGACGCTCCACGGCGACACCGCCGCGTTCCGTCGAGCCGTCGCGGACGCCGACAGTATCCTCTTCCTGGCCGACAACGCCGGCGAGATCGTCGTCGACAGGCTTCTGATCGAGCGACTCCCCCTGGGCCGCGTGACCGTGGCGGTGCGCGGCCGGCCGGTCCTCAACGACGCGACGCGTGAGGACGCGGCGGCGGCCGGGCTCGATCCCCTCGCCCGCGTCATCGACAACGGTTCCGACGCCCCCGGCACGCTGCTCGACGACTGTTCGCCGCAGTTCCGCCAGGCTTTCGCTGCGGCGGGCGTGATCGTCGCCAAGGGCCAGGGCAACTACGAGTCGCTCAGCGACGTGCGGGCGGACATCTTCTTCCTCTTCAAGGTGAAGTGTCCGCTGGTGGCCGTCCACGCCGGCCTGCCGGAGGGCGCCCACGCACTCCTGCGCTCCGGCTCGACCGCACGCTGAGCCGGCCGCGGCGCCGCGGCCCGGACGACGCCCGCCCACAGACGACGGGGCCCGGTCCTCTCGGACCGGGCCCCGCGCCTGCGGCCGGAGACTCGCCCTCAGGCGTCCTTCGGGACCTCGAGGCCGAGCGCTGCGGCGACCCCCTCGCCATAGGCCGGGTCAGCCTTGGCGCAGTTGCGGATGTGGCGCAGCTTCACCTCGTCCGAGGCGTCGCCCATGTTGCGCGCCGTGTTCTCGAACAGTGCCTGCTGCTGCCCGGAGTCCATCAAGCGGAACAGCAGGCCCGGTTGTGTGTAATAGTCGTCGTCATCGGCCCGGTAGTCGTACCGCGCCGCGTCGCCGTCGAGCGCCAGCGGCGGCTCGGCGTACTGCGGCTGCTCCTGCCACACGCCGTTGCCGCTCGGCTCGTAGGCCGGCGTGCTCCCGTAGTTGCCGTCCACGCGCATGGCGCCGTCACGGCTGAAGCCGTGCACCGGGCAGCGCGCCGCGTTCACCGGGATCAGGTGGTGGTTGACGCCCAGCCGGTAACGTTGCGCGTCGCCGTAGCTGAACAGGCGCCCCTGCAGCATGCGGTCCGGCGAGAACCCGATGCCGGGCACCACGTTGGCCGGATTGAACGCCGACTGCTCCACCTCGGCGAAGTAGTTCTCCGGGTTGCGGTTCAGCTCCATGACCCCGACCTCGATCAGGGGGTAGTCGGCATGCAGCCAGACCTTGGTGAGGTCGAACGGATGGAACTTGTAGCTCGCCGCATCGGCCTCCGGCATGATCTGGACGCAGAGCTTCCAGCGTGGGAAATCACCCTGCTCGATCGCCTCGTAAAGGTCGCGCTGGTGGCTCTCGCGGTCACGCCCGATCAGCTCCGCCGCCTCCGCATCGGTGAGGTTCTCGATCGGTTGCTGGCAGACCCAGTGGAACTTGACCCAGTGACGCACCCCGGCGGCGTTGATGAGGCTGAAGGTATGGCTGCCGAAGCCGTGCATGTTCCGGTAGCTGCGCGGGATCCCGCGCTCGCTCATGGTGATGGTGATCTGGTGCAGCGCCTCGGGCAGCAGGGTCCAGAAGTCCCAGTTGCTGTGGGGGCTGCGCAGGTTGGTGCGCGGGTCACGCTTGACCGCGTGGTTGAGGTCGGGGAACTTGAGCGGGTCGCGGAAGAAGAAGACCGGCGTGTTGTTGCCGACGAGGTCCCAGTTGCCCTCCTCCGTATACATCTTGACGGCGAAGCCGCGGATGTCGCGCTCCGCGTCGGCGGCGCCGCGCTCGCCGGCCACGGTGGAGAAGCGGACGAACAGGTCGGTCTTCTTGCCCACCTCCGAGAACACCCTGGCCCTGGTGTACGCGGTGACGTCGCCGGTCACCGTGAAGGTGCCGAAGGCGCCGGATCCCTTGGCGTGCATCCGGCGCTCCGGGATCACCTCACGGTCGAAGTGGGCGAGCTTCTCGAGGAACCAGACGTCCTGGAGCAGCATGGGCCCACGCTTACCGGCGGTCAGCGAGTCCTGGTTGTCCGGGACGGGCGCCCCGAAGCTCGTGGTCAGGTGCTCGTGCTCTTCGCTCACGGCAGCACTCCTTTCTCGGCGCACGCCGCGCACACGCCCCGCATCCGCACTTCGACCGTCTCGACGGAGCCGAGCGCACGCACACCGTCCGGCACGTCCACGGCGTCGAGCGCGGCGTCGACGACGTCGCGCATGCTGCCGCAGCGCGTGCAGACGTAATGGTGGTGGGGGCTTGTGGCGGCGTCGTACCGCGCGGCGCCCTCGGTGGTGGCCACGCGGACGACGAGACCCCTCGCGACGAGGGTCGCCAGGGTACGGTAGACCGTGTCGAGCGAGATCGTCGGCACTCTCGCACGGACTCCACGGTACACGCTCTCGACATCGGGGTGCTCGTCGGTCGCGGCGATCTCGCGCACGACCTCGAGCCGCTGATGCGTCAGGCGCAGACCCTCATCCCGAAGCGCCGCCGTCATGGACCCGACACGGCGCACGGTCTCGTCGCGGGACACTGCCATCCGTCGCCTCCTTCCTACATATCATTCTTATATAGGAATCAGGGTGCTCCGGCAAGCAGGTCGCCGTTGTCCCGGACGCGGCGTCGGCCCGGAGGAGGTCATCCGCGCCCGCGCGCCATGGCGATCGCGCCCGTGCGCACCACCTCGAGCACGCCCAGCGGCCGCAGCAGCTCCAGCAGGGCCTCGAGCTTGTCGTTGGTCCCGACCACACGCAGGGTGAGCTGCCGGCGGTCGACGTCGACGATCTTGGCCTTGAAGATCTCGGCGATCTGCAGGACCTCGGTGCGCTTCTCCCCCTCTCCGGCGACGCGCACCAGCAGCAGTTCGGCCGACACCTGGTTGTCCGGGTCGAGGTCGCGGATCTTGAGCGTGTTGATGAGCTTGTGCAGTTGCTTGGTGACCTGGTCCACCGGGTGCTCGTCACCGTCGATCACGATGGTGATACGGGAGAGCCTCGGGTCCTCGCTCGAACCGACGGCGAGGCTCTCGATGTTGAAGCCCCGGCGGGCGAAGAGACCGGCGACCCGGGTGAGCACGCCGGGCTTGTCCTCGACGAGGATGGAGAGCGTGTGCTTCACGGCTTCTTCCTCCCTTTGCGCGAGGTCCCGCCGATCATCTCGGTGATCTCGCTGCCGGCGGGCACCATGGGCAGCACGTTCTCCTCCTGGGCCACGTTGAAGTCGATCACGGCCGTACGACCGGCGGCCAGCGCCTCGCGCAGCGCCGCTTCGACCTCCTCCTTGGCGGCGACGCGCAGACCCAGGGCGCCGAACGCCTCGGCGAGCTTGACGAAGTCCGGCTGCAGGGTGATGTCGGTGAACGAGTACCGCTTGTCCCAGAACAGGTCCTGCCACTGACGGACCATCCCGAGGTACCCGTTGTTGAGGATGCAGACGATGACCGGGGCGTCGGCGCTCATCGCCGTGGCCAGCTCCTGCATGGTCATCTGGAAGCCGCCGTCGCCGCTGATGTCGACGACGGTGGCGTCCGGCCGGCCGATCTTGGCGCCGATGGCGGCCGGCAGCCCGAAGCCCATCGTGCCCAGGCCGCCGGAGCTGATGAACTGGCGCGGGAACGTGTACGTGTAGTACTGGGTGGCCCACATCTGGTGCTGGCCGACGTCGGTGCAGACCACGGCGTCGTGACCCGTGACGCGGTCGATCTCCTCGATCACGAACTGCGGCGCCAGCGTGCCGTCGGCGGGATCCTCGTACTGGAGGGGGAACTCCTCCTTGCGCTCTGCGATCCGCCCGAGCCACGCGGCGGTGCGCTCCGGCGTCCACTCCATGCCCTCGAGCTCCTTGCAGAGCGCGCCGGCCACGTGCTTGACGTCGCCGACGATGGGCACCAGTGCGCGCACGTTCTTGCCGATCTCGGCCGGGTCCACGTCGGCGTGGATGACCTTGGCGTGCGGGGCGAACGCCTTGAGCTTGCCGGTGACGCGATCGTCGAAGCGCGCCCCCATGTTGATCAGCAGGTCGCACTCGTGCACCGCGTAATTGGCGGTCACGGTGCCGTGCATGCCGAGCATGCCCATGGAGAGCTCGTGCGTCTCGGGGAAGACGCCCAGCGCCATCAGCGTGGTGGCCACCGGCAGACGGCGCAGCTCCGCGAGACGCAGGATCTCGGGAGCGGCTCCGGAGCTGATGCAGCCCCCGCCGAGGTACAGCACCGGGCGCTCGGCCTCGTTGATCGCCTTGGCCGCCGCCCGGATCTGCCTGATGTGCCCGCGCGTGGTGGGTTTGTACCCGGGCAGATCGAGCACGTCCTGCGTGCGATAGACCGTCTCCCCCAGGGCGACGTCGACCGGGATGTCGATGACCACGGGGCCGGGGCGCCCCGTGGAGGCGATATGGAAGGCCTCGTGCACCACCTGCGGCAGGTCGGCCGTGTCCTTCACCAGGTAGGAGTGCTTCACGACCGGCATGGTGATGCCGGTGATGTCGGCCTCCTGGAACGCGTCCGTGCCGATCAGGTCGCTGCGCACCTGCCAGGTGATCGCGACCAGCGGCGACGAATCCAGGTAGGCGGTGGCGATGCCGGTGACGAGGTTGGTGGCGCCGGGACCACTGGTGGACGTGCAGACGCCGACCTTGCCCGTGGCCCGGGCGTATCCGTCGGCCGCGTGCGCGGCCCCCTGCTCGTGGCGCACGAGGACGTGACGGATGTCCTCGGTGTCGTAAAGGGCGTCGT
>JAAYBE010000433.1 GCA_012719015.1 Actinomycetota bacterium | reverse complement strand
GAGGTACGCCGCGCCCAGGCTGAGCGACACGTTGAAGACCGGGAAGGCGAGGACGCCGAGGAGGAGTGCCAGCCCGGCCTCCGGGAGCACCGCCCAGACGGCGGTGCACACGGCCACCAGAGGGAGCGTCCAGCTCTGCGGGTAGGCGGGCAGGAGGTCGAGCACGGCGATCCCGGTCGCGGCCGAGAGCGCCGCGCCGCCGGCGCGCTCCACGGCCCCGCCGGCGCGCCACAGCGGCCGGAACAGCCGTCGCGCCCGCCGCAGGCCTCCGGCCTGCACGAGGCCCTCGCGCAGCAGGTCGTCGAGGTCGTCGCGCAGGTCCGCCGGCGCAGGCCGGTCGGCCGGCCGCGGCGCACAAGCCGCGTCGATGAGGTCCACGAGCTCCCCGGGCAGGTCCGGGCGCAGCTCGCCCAGTGACGGCAGGCGCGCCGTGGCCACGTTGGAGTACGTCTCGGCGGGGGTGCCGCCGCGCAACGGATGCTCCCCGGCGAGCAGCTCGTAGAGCACCACGCCGGCGCTGTAGACGTCGCTGGCCGGCTGCACACGCCTGCCCTGCGCCTGCTCCGGCGACATGTAGGCGACGGTGCCGATCAGATCGCCGTCGCCGGTGAGCGTGTCGGCGCCCATCAGATGGGCGATACCGAAGTCCATCACCTTGACGTGGCCGTGCTCGTCCAGCATGACGTTCTGCGGCTTCACGTCGCGGTGCACGATCCCCTGTCTGTGCGCGCAGGCGATCGCGTCCAGAAGCTCGACGCCCAGGGCGACCACGTCCGCGTCACGCAGCCGGTCGCCCAGTCTGTCCAGCGACTCGCCGCGCACCAACTCCCACACCAGCACGCTGCTGGCGCCGTCCGAGAACCAGTCGTGGAGGGCGACGATGTTGGGGTGCTCGAGCGCCGCGGCGGCCTCGACCTCCCGCACGATCCGCGCGGTCAGGGCCCGCCCGTCGGGGACGATCTTGAGCGCCACCGGCTCGTTCTGCACACGATCGTGGGCCTCGAACACCTCGGCGGAGGCCCCGCTGCCGATCCTGCGGACCAGCTCGTAGCGGTCGCGCCAATCTGCGTAGTGTGGGGCGGGATTGTGTGCTGCGACGGGCATCTCTTGCTCGCGTTGACCTCGGGGCTCCCTCGATATTCGGTGTGGTACAATCCGTTCCCTGTCAGGGCCCGTGGGCGAGTGGCGGAATTGGCAGACGCGCTAGGTTCAGGGTCTAGTGAGCTTACGCTCGTGGGGGTTCAAGTCCCCCCTCGCCCACCATCCACCGGAGAAACGGGGGGTCTGCAGGGTGGATTTCTTCGACGACGAGACCCGGCACGCACCCACCGACGCTGAGGCCCCGCCGCCGGCCCGCTCGACGCGCCGCCGGTCCGCCGGCGACCGCCGTCGCACCCGCATCCAGCGTCTCGTCATCCTGGCGGTCATCCTGTTCGCCGCCGTCCTCGGCATCGCCCTGTGGGCGCGCAGCTGCCAGCACAGCCGCAAGGTCGGGACCTACCGCACCTACTTCGACGGCGTCACCACGGCGATCGCCGACTCCGACAAGCTCGGCAAGCAGGTCGCGCGCATCATGGAGAACCCGGCCAAGCTCTCGCGCAAGGAACTCCTCGACAAGCTGGAACAGCTGAGGGCGAAACAGGACGAGATCGCCGTGCGGGCGGCGGCACTCGAGACGCCCCGCGGACTGGAGGAGGAACACGCCGTGTTCGCCACCGGCATGAAGGTCCGCGCCAACGGGTTCGCGTTGTTGCGCACGACCATGACGGAGGCCCTGAAGAACAAGAAGGTCGGCGTCAAGGACATCGTCGCATTGAACGGCTACTTCAGCGGTCCGGACGCCTACTACCAGGAGCTCGCCTACCTGCCGGCGCGCGAGACCCTGGCGGCCGAGGGCGTCGCCGACGTCGCCGTGCCCACCTCCACCTTCTTCCTCACGTGGAGGGCGCTCGACACGGCCACGGTGACGCTCGCCCTGGAGAGCATCGGGAAGTCGGCCAAGCTCTCCGGCATCCACGGCGTGGCGCTCATCGACGTCACGGCCCAGGGCAGCACAGGCGATCTCAAGCTCGTCCGCGGCAAGACCAACGAGGTCCCTGCCTCACCCGACCTGTCGTTCGTGGTCGAGGTCCAGAACCAGGGCAGCGTGGTCGAGAAGAACGTCCCCGTGGTGGCCAAGCTCATCCTGCCGGGCGGCGCGGGCGACAGCATCAGCCAGCAGGCGGTCATCGCCGTCATCGAGGCCGGCAAGACCCAGGGGATCACCATCACGGGCTTCGCCATCCCCACCGAGGCGCTGAGCAAGGAGATCCGGCTCTCCGTCACGGCGGGACCTGTCCCCGGCGAACGGGTGGAGACGAACAACTCCGCCACCTACAAGCTGCTCCTGCAGCTCCAATAGGCGCGTGGGGACCCTGCGCGACATCGCCCCGTACATCGCTCTCGGGGCGGCGGCCCTCGCGGCCGCCCTGCTGATCACGGTGGTCGTACTGGCCGTACGGCTCCGCCGCCTGCGCCGGGCGCAGACCGTGGTGCTCGGGCGCCATGATGAGCGCGACATCGTCGCCCACACCGAGGATCTGGACAGCCGTGTCCGCAACCTGCGTGAAGCGGTGGAGATCCTCACCGACCAGCTCGACGAGCAGCGACAGCGCCTCGACCGCACGCTCACCCATCACGGCATCGTGCGCTACGACGCGTTCCGCGATACCGGTGGCGAGCAGAGCGCCTCGTTCGCACTGCTCGACACGTACCGGTCCGGCGTCGTGATCAGCGCCATCACGGCGCGCGACTTCACGCGCTTCTACGTAAAGCACGTCATCAAGGGCGTGGCCGACCGCGACCTCTCGCCGGAGGAGGCCGAGGTGATGAAGGCGGCGGTCCCGCGCCCGCTCGCGGCCGGGGAAGAGAGCCCCCGGGCCCGGCGGGCGCCGCTCCCTGAGGACAAGCCGCCCGCCGCCCGGGACGGAGAGACGGAGCAGGCGCCGCCTGCCGACGCGGACACGCCGACGGCAGCCGTCGAGTTGCCGGCCGAGACGGTCAGGCCGTCGCCCGCGGCCGCGGCGGCCTTCGAGGCTCTGGGAGAGGCGGTCGACGGCGCGGCGCCCCCGTCCGCCACCGACGACGACGCGCCCGCGGACGCCGCCGACTTCGGGTGGGAGCCGCCCTCCGGTCCGCCCCGGGGAGACGCCCCGCGACGATGACCCCGCTGCCGTGCGGGGCGCCCGTCGCCCTCCGTCGGCGACCCCGGGACGCCCCGCCGACGGAGGAGCCGCGCCGTGCGGTCTGATAGCCTCTCCCCCACAAACGCGACGACGCACGGGAGGAGGAGCGCACAGTGCACGCGGGCGACAAGATCGCCTTCCTGGGCCCGGAGGGCACCTTCACCGAGGAGGCGCTGCTGGCGCACATGCCTGACGGCGACTTCCATCCGTTCCCCTATCCGTCCATCCCCGACGTACTGCACGCCGTGCAGTCAGGCGAGGCGCCGCTGGGCATCGTCGCGATCGAGAACGCGCTCGAGGGATCCGTCCCGGTCACGCTCGACAGTCTCGTCTGGGGCTTCGAGGACCTGACCATCGTGCGCGAGGTGACCCATCCCGTGCACCAGATGCTCATCACCAGGCAGGAGATCCCGCTGGAGCGGATCACCAAGCTGATCAGCATCCCTCACGCCTACGGTCAGTGCCGCGACTTCATCCGCCGCCACCTCGGCAACGTCGAGCACGAGGCCACCGACTCCACCGCGGAGGCGGTACGGCGGGTGAGCCGCGTCAACCGTCCGTGGGCGGCCGTGGGCACACGGCTGGCGGCGGAGATGTACGAGTGCCACATCGCCGCCGAGGACATCGCGGACGCCGAGGACAACGCCACGCGGTTCGTGTTCGTGGCGCGGGACCCGGCGCCCCAGGACCTCGGCGGCCGGTACAAGACGAGCCTCGTCTGCGGCATCGACCAGGACGAGCCGGGCAGCCTGCTGCTCATCCTGAGCGAGTTCGCCTACCGTCACGTCAACCTCACGAAGGTCGAGTCCCGGCCGACGAAACGCGCGCTGGGGCACTATGTCTTCATCATCGACATGGAGGGCGGCATCGAGAGCCAGCCGGTGGCGCAGGCCGTCAAGTGCCTCGCCTGCAAGCTGCCGTGGCTCAAGGTCCTGGGGTCGTACCCG
>JAAYBE010000432.1 GCA_012719015.1 Actinomycetota bacterium | reverse complement strand
CGCGTGCGGCAGGCCTTCCGCCTGATCGTGAACCGCCAGCAGATGATCGACCACGCCTACAACGGCTTCGGCACGCCGGCCAACGACATGTACGGACGCTTCGACCCCGGCACGCCCGACCTGCCGCAGCGCGAGCAGGACATCGAGCAGGCCCGCTCGCTGCTCAAGCAGGCCGGCTACGACAACAACCTCACCGTCGAGCTGGTGACCTCGGGCGAGGCGCTCGGCGCCGACGAGGTGGCGGCGGCGCAGGTGTTCGCCGAGCAGGCCAAGGAGGCCGGCGTCACCGTGACCATCAAGAAGACCGACTCGGCCACGTTCTACGGCAAGGACTACCTGAGCTGGCCGTTCGCGCAGGACTTCTGGCTCACGCGCGGTTATCTCTCCCAGGCCGGCCAGGGCACGATGCCGGGCGCGCCGTACAACGAGACGCACTGGAAGCACGACGAGTGGCTGGCGATCGTCAATGAGGCCTTCAAGACGGTCGACGACGCCAAGCGTAACGAGCTCATCGCGAAGGCCCAGGAGATCGAGCACAACGAGGGTGGTCTCATCATCTGGGCCTGGCGCAACCAGGTCGACGCCTACTCCACCAAGATCACCGGCCTGAAGAAGGACCCGCTGGGGTTCTGGCTGGGCCGCTGCGACTTCAGCAAGGTCTCTTTCGTCTGATCGTCGATGACCGCGGCGGCGGGCGCCTCCCCCCGGGAGGCGCCCGCCGCCGTCCCGTCTCCGGGCCGCTCTCCTCGCGCTCTTCTTCCTGCCGTGACGACGACGGATCGTGGGTGCCCTCGGGCGGCCGGGAGTGGTAGCCTCCCGGTCACGCAGTGCCGTGAAAGGAGAGGACCCTGTGAAACGCAATCCGCAGGCGGGGGTGCGGCGCAGCGCCGCCCTCCGCCTCCTGGCCTTCAGCGACGCCGACCTCGACGACATCCATCGCGGGTCGCTCGAGGTGCTGGAGCGCACCGGCGTCTTCGTCGAGAGCGACGAGGCGCTCGACGTGATGGCCGACGGCGGCTGCCGCGTCGACCGCGGGACCAGGACCGTCAGGATCCCGCCGTACATCGTCGAGGACGCGGTCCGCTCCGCTCCGTCCACGGTGCGCCTCGCCGGCCGCGTGCCCGAGAACGACATCGTGCTCGAGGGCGGACGCGTGGGCTTCACCAACTTCAGCGCCGGGATCATGGTCCGGGACCCGCGCACCGACGAGTACCGCACCTCGACCGTGCAGGACGTGGCCGACCTCGCGCGCATGACCGACTACCTCGACGCGATCGACACCTACGAGCACGCCGTCGAGGGGCGCGACGCGCCCGAGACGACGCTGGCGGTGCGCGACGCGGCGGTCGGGCTCAAGAACACCACCAAGTGCGTCGGGACCGGCGCCATGTCCACCTACGACGTCGACGCCATCGTGCGCATGGGCGCCGCCGTCGCCGGCGGCGAGGACCGGCTCCGCGAACGGCCACTGGTCTACTTCTGCGAGTGCCCGGTGAGCCCGCTCAAGATCACCAGGGACGCCGCCGAGGTGATCATGGCGTCGGCGCGACACGGCATCCCCAACAACATCATCTCCATGGCGATGTCGGGGGCGTCCTCACCGGTGACGCTGGCCGGCACCCTCGTCACGCACAACGCCGAAGTCCTCGCCAGCCTCACGCTCGCGCAGCTCACCGAGCGCGGCGCCCCGACCATCTACGGCTCCTCGACCACGGCCATGGACCTGCGCTACGCCTCCGCCTCCGTCGGCTCGCCCGAGCTCGCCATGATCAGCGCCGGGGTGGCACAACTCGCCCAGCGCTACCTGCTGCCGAGCTTCGTGGCCGGGTTGTAGGCGGACTCGAAGCTCAGTGACATCCAGGCCGGTCACGAGAAGACCCTGACCGCCCTCATGGCAGCGTTGGCAGGGGCCAACCTGATCTACGGGGCGGGGATGACCGAGTCGGGCGTCACCTTCGACTACGCGCAGTACGTGCTCGACAACGACATGGCGCGCATGGTCAAGCAGACGGTGCAGGGGATCCCGGTGGACGACGAGACCCTGGCGGTGGACGACATCGCGGCGGTCGGGCCGTTCAAGGACTTCCTCTCGCTCGACGCCACGCTGAAGCACATGCGGAGCCAGAGCCAGCCCCGGTTCATGGACCGCCGCGTGCGTGAGGACTGGGAGGCGGCCGGCGCGCGGGACGCGTACGCCGTGGCCAGGGAGGCCGCGGTGCGGATCCTCGAGGAGCACCACCCCGAGCCGTTGGACGACGGAGTGGCGCAACAGATCGACGCGGTCGTCACGGAGGCCGAGGAGCACGGCGG
>JAAYBE010000431.1 GCA_012719015.1 Actinomycetota bacterium | reverse complement strand
GCGCGCCGATCCACCACCGTCGGGCGATTCGCCGCGCCGCAGCTCGCCGTAGCCTCTCCTCGTCAACGAGACTCCGGGAGGAGCGGCCATGCAGACCACGATCATCCCCGCACGCGAGCGCAGCGAAGGACAGGAGACGCTCGACCGGCTGGAGCGCGAGCTCGCCGGCGGCCCCTACCTCGCCAGGCCACGCGGCCGCGCCGTCGTCAGCGCCCGCGGCCTCACCCGCGTCTACGGCAAGGGCGACGCCGCCGTGCACGCGCTCGCGGGCGTCGACCTCGACCTCTCGGAGGGCCGCCTCACCGCCATCATGGGTCCCTCCGGCTCCGGCAAGAGCACGCTCATGCACATCCTCGCCGGACTCGACCAGCCCACCGAGGGTCGGGTCAGCATCGACGGCGTCGAGCTCACCGGGCTCACCGAGAAGAAGCTCACGCGACTGCGCCGCGACAAGATCGGCTTCATCTTCCAGAGCTTCAACCTGCTGGCGACGCTCTCGGCCGACGAGAACATCGTCCTTCCGCTCTCGCTCGCCCGCCGCCAGGCGGACGAGGCCTGGCGGCGCACCGTGATCGAGGCGATCGGCCTCCAGGACCGCCTCACGCATCGCCCTGCCGAGCTCAGCGGCGGCCAGCAGCAACGCGTCGCCGTCGCCCGAGCCCTGATCACCCGCCCGGCCGTCCTCTTCGCCGACGAACCCACCGGCAACCTCGACTCCCGCACCGGCGGCGAGGTCCTCGACCTCCTTCGTCGCAGCGTCGACGAGTTCGGCCAGACCGTGACCATGGTCACCCACGACGCCGGTGCGGCGAGCATCGCCGACCGCGTCGTGTTCCTCAAGGACGGGCGCATAGAACTCGACGAACAGCGCATGACCCGGGACGACATCTACGACACCATCAAGGACATGGAGGCCGCGCGATGACCCGCCTCGCCCTGCGCAGTCTGGCCGCCCGGCCGCTGCGGACCGTCCTCACGCTCCTCGCGATCCTGCTCGGCGTGGCGATGATCACCGGCACGTACGTCCTCACCGACCAGATCGACAACGGATTCGCGGACATCATCGAAACGTCGCTCAAGGGCACTGCCGTGCAGATCGAGCCGAAGAGCTCGTTCACCAGCATGGAGAGCCAGGGGATGCCGACGATGGCCGGCGACCTGGTCGCCGCAGTGCGGGCCGTCCCGGGCGTCGACCGGGCGGCGGGCGTCTACACGACGATGGGCGCCGCCATCGTTGAAGGTGAGACCGTCCAGTCCGGCGGCGCCCCCACCCTGCTCGAGACCGCGCTGGGTGACCCCTTCGACCAGGCGACCCTGGTCGCGGGTCGCGAGATCGGCGCCCGTGACGAGGTTCTCATCATCAAGAGCTTCGCCGACAAGGCCGGCCTCGGACCGGGCGACACGTTCGCCGTCGCCGCCCCGGCCGGCCTCCAGGAGGTCAAAGTCGCCGGCGTCTTCACGTGGGGCGACTCCCTGTCGCTCGGCGGCACAATCGTCGTGGCAGGCCGCCTGGAGGACGTGCAACGCTGGGGCGGCCAGCCCGGCAGGATCAGCGGCATCTCCGTCTCCGCCGATCGGGGCGTGACGCCGAGACAGCTCGCCACGGACATCGCCGCCGCCCTGCCGCCGGACGTGAGCGTCAAGACGGGCGAGCAGGCCGCCGCCGACCGGACTGCCCAGACGACGGACGCTATCGGCTCGTTCCTCACCCCGGTGCTTCTGGCGTTCGCCGGCGTCTCCGTCTTCGTCGGCGCGTTCATCATCTTCAACGCCTTCAGCATCACGGTGGCACAGCGGCAGCGCGAATTCGCGATGCTGCGCGCGCTGGGCGCCACCCGCCGTCAGGTGCTCGCGTCCGTGATCGCCGAGGCGCTCACCCTCGGCCTCCTCGCCTCCGGGGTCGGCATCGTCGCAGGACTCGGCGTCGCCAAAGGCATCAACGCGCTCTTCAAGGTCGCCGGCGCCGACATCCCGACGGCCGGCATCGCACTCGCACCGCGCACGATCCTCGTCGCCGTGCTCGTCGGGGTGGGAGTCACCCTGCTCTCCGCCCTCGCCCCCGCCCTGCGGGCCACACGCGTGCCGCCGGTGGCAGCTCTCCAGGAGGGGGCGACCCTGCCGCCGACGCGGTTCGCAAGGTTCACGAACGCCATCGCCGTGCTGATCACCGCCTTCGGCGCCGGTTCCCTCGCCTACGGCGTCTTCAGCCACGGCGCGACCAACGGCCGCCTGCTGCTCATGGGTCTCGGCGCCTTCCTGCTCTTCGTCGCCGTGGCCATGTTGGCCAAACACGTCGTGCGGCCGGCGAGCCGGGTGATCGGATGGCCGCTGGAGACGCTCGCCCCCACCAGCGGCCGACTCGCGCGCGACAACGCCGGCCGCAACCCCGGTCGGACCGCCGCGACGGCCGCAGCCCTCATGATCGGCCTCGCCATGGTCGTCTTCGTCGCGGTGTTCGCACAGGCGATGAAGGGCTCCTTCTCAGGCGCCATCACCGAGTCCACGCGTGCCGACCTCGTGGCACAGGACCGGAGCGCCT
>JAAYBE010000070.1 GCA_012719015.1 Actinomycetota bacterium | reverse complement strand
GGGCTGCGGGACGGGCCGCGCCGGACACCTCGTCCGACGTCGATCTCCGCATCCTCTTCGACGCAGGGGTTGCATCCGTCCATATTCCGGTTAGAATGCACTTGTCATCACAAGCACCGCGGACGGGATCCCCCTCCCCCCTGCCGGTCGCCGATGACACTGCGAGTCCCCGTGCGCGCTCGTTTCCCCTGGCGGGCGGCACACCTTTCAAGCCGGGGTCGTCACCCCCCTGACGACCCCGGCTGCCCTCTTCCCCACGCGCCACGGACCACGGGCCGCCGTGCGGCGATGCAGAGAGCCCGGTGCGCCGACATCGAGGCTCGACGACGGTTGAAAGCGCAGGGGGATTCGGCTACGATGCCCCGGCTCCCCGGGGGAGTGCCCGAGTGGCTAAAGGGGGCGGACTGTAAATCCGTTGGCGCAGCCTACCCAGGTTCGAATCCTGGCTCCCCCACCAGGCCCGGTTAGCTCAGCAGGCAGAGCACCTCCATGGTAAGGAGGGGGTCCGCGGTTCGAATCCGCGACCGGGCTCCAGTCCCCCCGCGTGCTCCGCTCGCGTCGTCCGCCGTCTCCCCGCCCGGGACGGCTTCGCTGCCGTCCTTCCCACGGATCTCCGCGACCGCACGACTCCGCGACCGGACGACCGCCCGAAGGTCAGTCGGGGCAGCGGAACTGGTAGTCCTCCTGGTAGTGGAGTTCCCCGCACTCAGGGCAGCGGAGCTCGTACCAGAAGCCGATCGCCACCTGGTGGGGCTGGCAGAAGCGGACGCGTGCGGCGAGCACCTCGAGCTCCGCACCGCCGCAGGAGAGACAGGTGAGCAGCACGTCCTCGCCGAGGTGATAACCCTGTCGCAGACGCTGCATCGCGCTCGCCGCCCCCTCGTGTGGGGGCAGTTCGTCCTCGTGACCGCGCGCGTCGAACCCCGACGGCAGGGTGATCGAGCCCAGCGGGCTCACGAGGCCGGGCAGGAACGCCAGCCGGCGCCCCTTCTTGCGCAGGTACTTCTGGAAGGCACAGTCCCCGGAGCGCTGCTCCATGCGTTCGCATTCGTGACGCTCCACATGCTCACGCGCGACCACGAAGCAGCGCATGTCCAGGTGGTCGACCTCGATCGGCTCCACGTTCACCGTACGCGGCCGACCACGGCCACGCTGGTAGCCGGCCGGGGGGACGAGCGAGAGGCAGCCCAGCGTCGGGTCGTCCTCGAGCGCGCCCACAGCTCGCTCGAGCCAGCCGGGCCGGAAGGAGAGAGTGTCGTCGACGCGCGCGATGTAGTCCCCGTCGACCAGGCTGAGCGTCCGGCCGAGACCGCAATGGTCGCCCCGCACACCGCTCAGCTCGAAGCGCAGCGTCTGAAGGCGGCCGCGCAGATGCTGGCGCAGCAGGTAAGTGGCGTCGTAATCCTCGAGGTCGCTCGCCACGACGGCGAAGCCTGCGTCCGCCGGACACGTCTCGCGGATGCCCCGCAGCGCCGAGCGGAGCTCGGGCAGGCCGTGGCTGACGAAGGCGACGACCCCGGCACTCGTCATGCGGCGTCCGTCCCGGCTGCCCCGGTATGGGTCATGACGACCTCCTTGCAGACACCCGGCCGCATCTCCCAAGGCGACCGGACACGGCGACCGACAATGATGACCACGCGTGAATCATCGCACAAGTCGGACCGTCTGGGGAGCCCCTGCTGCGCGCCGCGATGCCCGATCTTCCTCGAGAACGGGACGCCGGCCCTCAATCCAGACCCACCAGCCCATCACGGATGGCGTACTTCACGAGGTCGGTCACCTTGTGGAGGTCCAGCTTGTCCATGATGTTGCTGCGGTGCGTCTCCACCGTCTTGCGGCTCAGGCACAGGAGCCCCGCGATGTCCTGGTTGGTGTTGCCCTCGGCGATGAGCTTGAGCACCTCGCGTTCGCGCGCGGTGAGCTCCACGGCGTACTCCTGCGCGGCCGGTTCGCGCACGCGCTGGAGATAGTCGTCGAGCACCGCCTCCAGCGCCGTCGGCTGCAGGACACGGCCGCCGTGGAACACGGAGCGGATGGCCGCCAGGAGATCTGACTGGTCCACCGTCTTGAGCAGGTAGCCGTTGACTCCCGCCTGCACCAGGCGGAGGACGCAGTCCTCACGGTCGTTGCGCGTGAGCACCAGCATCTTGAGGTCCGGATACCGCCGCAGGA
This sequence comes from Actinomycetota bacterium, assembly GCA_012719015.1. Taxonomy (GTDB): domain Bacteria; phylum Actinomycetota; class Thermoleophilia; order UBA2241; family UBA2241; genus CAIXSE01. The sequence goes on along the minus strand of JAAYBE010000070.1, from coordinate 4 downwards.
GTTG
>JAAYBE010000069.1 GCA_012719015.1 Actinomycetota bacterium | reverse complement strand
TCCAGGGGGCGGTGAGGTGCGACACGCATCCGGGGGACAGCTCGATCAGGTCGAGAGCCAGCGTGTTGCGGATGTGCACGAGGCGCAGGTCGTCGAGCGTGTACGGCCGCAGCGTGCCGAGCGCCGCCGCGACGGCCTCGCGGTCGTTCGCGAAGCAGAGCGGCACCTTGCCGTCTTCGGGAGCGCAGGAGGCGAGGGCGTTGGCGACGGTCGCGTCGAGGTCGATCTGCTCGACCATGCGCCTCGAGGCGCAGTCGACCAGGCCCATCCCGCTGGCGTTGCCCTCCGTGGCCTCCGTGAGCGAGCGCATGACGATGCGCCCGATGCGCGGCGACGGACGTGCGATACTCCAGCCCGCCGAGCGACCGGTGACGTTGGGGTCCATGCCCGCGCCGCTGATGTCCTTGCCCATCTCGTCGACCACCAGGACGTCGATCTCGTCGAGGGGCAGGCGCGGCAGCAGGCCGCGCGCCCGCTCGAGAAGCTCCGGCTCGACCCGTTCCCAGTCCGCCGCCGGCACGAGCCTCAAGGCGGCGGCCTCGTGACGCTGGTTCTCCACGATCGCCACGCCGAGCACCACCCGGCTGCGCTCCAGCAGCGCCGGACCGGCGGTCGCCACCACATCGGCCAGACCTCGGTCGAGCGCGTAGCGGTGGTATCCGTTGGCGCCGACCTCGTTGCCCAGGCCGATGACGAGCATCTTCATGAGGCCGCTCTCGAAGCGTCCGACGAAGTCGGTGTGCGGCTTGACCCTGTTCACGAGGATGACGCCGTCGGCCGCAGCGGCGAGGCGGTCCATGACGAGGGGCAGACCTCCGACTTCGCCGAGCCGCACGACCTCCATGCCCGCGCGCACGGGGGCGCCGACGCTCCGCTCGGTGACACCGCGCTCCGCGAGCACGGCGGCCTGCCCCTCGGCGGTGGCGCCGCCGTGCGAGCCCATCGCCGGGACGACGAACGGCCGACACCCTTCCCGCTTGAGCCCGTCCACCACCGTGCGCACCACGGTCGGCAGCCCGTCGATGCCGCGGCTGCCGACCGCGACGGCGACCGACGCGCCGGGCGCGAGGCCGATCGACGACCAGGCCGCCTCCCACTGGCGCCGCACCTCCGCCCCCACATCGACCGGATCCGGCACGACGAAACGCTGCCGCGCCAGGAGCATCGGCGGCAGCTCCACCGCAGCCCAGCCCGCCGGCAGGCGGGCCACCGAGACGGACCTCATCCGATCTCCTCCCTGAGCGCCGCCAGGAAACGCTCGTTCTGCTCGCGCGTCCCGACGCTCACCCTGATCCACGTGTCCAGGCCCCACCCGGAGGCCGGACGGACGATGACGCCGCGACGCAGCAGGCGCTCGAAGAGCGCGTCGCCGTCGCGGCCGCTGTCGAAGAGCACGAAGTTGGCCTGGCTCGGCACGACCGTCAACCCCATGTCCCGCAGCTCACGACTGAGGAAGGCGCGCCCGTCGCGCGTCTCCGCGACGCAGCGCCGCATCCAGTCCTGGTCGGCCAGGGCCGCCGGGCCGGCGATCACCGACAACCGGTTGAGGTTGAACGGCTCCTTGATCGTGTCCAGGAGACGTCGCACGGGCGGCGCCGCGATGCCGTACCCCAGCCGCAGGCCGGCGAGCCCGTACGCCTTGGAGAAGGTGCGCAGCACGATCACGTTGTCGAAACCCGCCTTGAGGAAGTCGAGGCCGTCCCCGTACTCCGGGTCGTCGACGAACTCGAAGTAGGCCTGGTCGAAGACGACCGCGACGTGCCGCGGGATCGTCTCGAGGAAGGCGGCCGCGCGCTCGCGCGGCACGACGGTCCCCGTGGGGTTGTTCGGGTTGCAGATCCACATGAGCCTGGTGCGCCCGGTGACGGCCGCCGCCATCGCCTCCAGGTCATGCCTCCAGTCGGCCAGCGGCACCCGGACGATACGCCCGTCCATCAGCTTGCTGGCCTCCTCGTAGCGCCCGAAGGTCACGTCCGCCACCACGACCTCGTCTCCGGGGCGCACGCAGAGCTGGGGGATCAGCTGGATGATGGTCTCGGAGCCGTGCCCCACGCAGACGGTGTCGGCCGCCACGCCGTTCGCATCGGCGATCGCCTCTTTGAGCTCGTGGAAGCTCCGCTCCGGATAGGTGCCGAGCCTGGGCAGCATCCCTGCGATCGCCTCCAGCACGCGCGGCGAGGGCCCCCAAGCGTTCTCGTTGGACGACAGCTTGACGATATCGTCGATGTGCAGCTCCCGCCGCACCTCCTCGACCGTCTTGCCGGCGACGTACTCGACCAGCGTGAGGACCGCGGGGCGGCACCCCGCGGCGACGTCGTTGCCCGTCATGGCTCCGCCCCCCGGCTCGCGGCGGACTCGCGCGCGAGCCGCCGCACGGCGTACTCGCCCGGGTCGCCGGTCGGTGTCTCGTCGGTCGATCCCAGAGCCTCCCCCTCCCACCTGTAGTTGAACTTCTCGGTGCGCATGACCAGGAACGTCTCGACCGACGCGACCCCTTCGATCGGCGTGATGACCTCGGTGACGAAGCGGAACAGGTGGTCGTTGTCGCGCAGAAAAGCCTCCACCTGGATGTCGCAGGACCCTATCGTATAACCCACGTAGGAGACGTGTTCCAGCGCCGAGATCTCCTCGCCGACCTCGCGCACATCGCGGCCCGAGACGCGCAGGTTCAGGATGACGTCGATCGGGAAGCCGATCGCGGCAGGGTTGACGCGGACGGTCACGTAGGCCGCGCCGCCACGCAGGATGCGGTCCAGGCGCTGGCGCACGGTGGGCTGGGAGACGCCGACCTCGCGGGCGATGTCGGCGTTCGACCTGCGGCCGTCCTCGCGCAGCAGAAGGAGGATGGCGCGGTCGAGATCGTCGAGGGTGATGCTGCCGAACGGGGCCGACCCTTGTCGAACCAAACGCTCCACCCCCTTCCTGCTTGCCGCCTCGGTAAGTATACATGGATGTCAACTTTATTATTCAACGTCAAACCCGCGGCTCTCTTCACAATGCGTGCATGAGTACGTTGACAAAGCCTGGGGCGTGCACGACAATGCCGCCGACACTGGCTGCGGACGAGGGGGCGAAGATGGCATTCGACGACACGTTGACGCGGCGGCAGCTGCTCAAGGGGGCCGTGGTGCTCGGGGCCGCGAGCGCTGTCGGCGGGCCCGTCCTCGCCGCCTGCGGCGGCGGTGGCGAGACGACGGAGCCGTCTCCGACGGCCGCCGGCGCACCCAAGAAGGGCGGCCACATCATGTCCGGGGTCAGCGGGGGCAGCGCCAAGGACGAGCTCGACGCCCACACCGCCTACCGCACCGTGCCCCAGATCGCCATGCAGTGGCAGCTCTACGACGCCCTGCTGGGGTTCGACCCGGAGCACAAGCTCATCAATCTGCTGGCCGAGTCGTACGAGGCCAGCGACGACGCCGTCGTCCACACCGTGCGGCTCAAGTCGGGGCTCGTCTTCCACGACGGCAAGCCGGTCACCGCCGACGACGTCGTCTTCACGTACAAGCGCATCCTCGACCCGAAGACCAACGCCTCGGGCGCCGACCAGTTGAGCGACCTGAGCCCCAGCGGCATCGAGAAGCTCGACGACCTGACGGTCCGGTTCACCCTCGACAGGCCCAACGCGGTCTTCTGGGAGGCGCTGGCCTTCTTCCCCAACGCCATCGTGCCCGTGGGCTACAGCCCCCGCGTCGGAGAAGGCCTCATCGGCACCGGCCCCTGGGTCATGAAGAACTACGTCCCCGGCGAGCGGGCCGACTTCACCGCCAACCCGGACTACTGGGGCGAGGGTCCCTTCGCCGACGAGCTCTCCATGATCCAGTTCGCGGATGCCACGGCCCGTCTCAACGCGCTGATCGACGGCCAGGTGGACCACATCGAGCTCGTCGAGCCGGCGCAGGTCCCCATCATCGAGAGCAACAGCGACCTCGTGCTCCTCCAGGCGAAGTCCGGCGGCTGGAAGCCGTTCACGATGCGGATCGACCAGAAGCCGTTCGACGACGTGCGCGTGCGCCAGGCCATGCGGCTGATCGCCGACCGCGAGCAGATGATCTCCCACGCGCTGTCGGGCTACGCGTGGCTCGGCAACGACATGTACGCGCCGTTCGACCCCGGCACGCCCGACCTGCCGCAGCGCGAGCAGGACCTCGAGCAGGCCAAGTCGTTGCTCAAGCAGGCCGGCTACGACAACAACCTCACGGTGGAGCTGATCACCTCCGACGCGGTCGGGTCGGGCATGGTTGCGGCGGCCCAGGTGCTCGCCGAGCAGGCCAAGGGCGCCGGCGTGACCGTCAACGTCAAGAACGTCAACGCCGACATCTTCTACGGCACCGACTACCTCAAGTGGACCTTCGCCCAGGACTACTGGGGGACGCGCAACTACCTGCCCCAGACGACGCTGGTCACGCGCCGCAAGGCGCCGTACAACGAGACCCACTGGCGCGACGACGAGTGGGAGAAGATCGTCGACGAGGCGTTCGCCACGGTCGACGACGGCAAGCGCAACGACCTGGTCGCGGCGGCCCAGAACATCGAGTACGAGCGCGGCGGTCTGATCGTGTGGCAGTTCAACACCCTGCTCGACGCCTACCGTGACACGCTCGGCGGCGTGATCCCCGACACCTGGGGCCAGTCCGCCTGCAAGAGCCGCTACAACCTGATGTACTTCAAGTGAGCGGG
>JAAYBE010000068.1 GCA_012719015.1 Actinomycetota bacterium | reverse complement strand
GTGACGCGCCGCAACCTGGTCCACGCGCTCCTGTACCTGGTCGTCTCGCTGTTCGCCGTGGCGGTCGTCTTCTACACGCTGGGCGCCCCGTTCGTGGCGGCGCTCGAGGTGATCGTCTACGCCGGCGCGATCATGATGCTGTTCGTCTTCGCCGTGATGCTGCTCAACCTGAGCGCCGACTCCCCGCCGCGGGTGCCGTGGACGGCGTGGGTGGGGCCGGGGATCCTCGTCGCCGTGCTGCTGGCAGAGGTGGTCTACGGCCTCACGCTCGGACCGCGGTCGCCGGGCGGGAGCGCGGTCGGGCCGGCGGCCGTCAGCGAGGCGCTCTACGGGCCGTACGTGCTCGGCGTGGAGCTGGCGTCCATGCTGCTGCTCGCCGCCCTGATCGGCGCCCGTCACCTGGCGGCGCGGACCCGGGACGAGGAGGAGGACGCCTGATGGCCGCCGTCTCCCTCGACCACGTCCTGGCGCTGGCGGCGGTCCTCTTCGCCGTGGGCTTCGTCGGACTCCTGACGCGCCGCAACCTGATCGTCGTGCTGGCGTGCATCGAGATCATGCTGAACGCCGCCGGACTGGCCTTCGTCGCCGCCGGCGCCCGCTGGGGCCAGGCCGACGGCCAGGTCATGTTCCTCTTCGTGCTGGCCATGGCGGCCGCCGAGGTGGCCGTGGGCCTGGCCCTCGCGATCCGCTTCCGCCAGGCGATGAAGAGCCTCGACGTCGACGACGCCGACCGGCTGAGGGGCTGAGATGCTGTCGCTGCTCTGGCTCATCCCCGCACTCCCCGCCGCCGGATCCGTGCTGCTCGTGCTGTTCGGCCGCCGGCTGGGGCGGGGCGGCACGGCGTGGGTCGGGACCGGCTCGGTCAGCCTCTCCGCCGTGCTCGCGCTGCTCGTCTGCGGCAGCTTCCTCGCCGCGCCGCCGGCCGGGGACGCCTACCGCCAGGTGCTCTGGACCTGGTTCGACGTCGGCGGCTTCGCCCCGGCGATCGGCCTCCACCTCGACGCCGTCAGCATCGTCTGGGTGCTGGTGATCACCGTGGTCGGGTTCCTGATCCACCTGTACTCCGTCGAGCACATGGAGCGCGACGACGGCTTCACACGCTTCTTCATCTACATGGACCTGTTCGTCTTCTCGATGCTCGTGCTGGTCCTGGCCGACAACCTGCTGCTGCTCTACCTCGGCTGGGAGGGGGTCGGACTCTGCAGCTACCTGCTCATCGCCTTCTGGCAGGAGGACGCCCAGAACGTCTACAGCGGCCGCAAGGCGTTCATCGTCACCCGGGTCGGCGACACGGCGCTGATCGCCGGACTGTTCCTCCTGTTCACCCACTACCACACGCTGGAGATCGGACAGCTGATGCACCTGGTCGCGTCCCGGAGCCCCGCCCCGGACAGCGGCGTCGTGCTCGCCGCCGGCCTGCTGCTGCTCGGCGGCGCGGTCGGCAAGTCGGCGCAGGCGCCGCTGCAGACGTGGCTCCCGGACGCCATGGCCGGCCCCTCGCCGGTCAGCGCCCTCATCCACGCCGCGACCATGGTCACCGCCGGCGTCTACCTCATCGCCCGCACCAACGTGCTCTACACGCTGGCCCCCGACGCCCGCCTCGCGGTCGCGATCGTCGGCACCGTGACGCTGCTGCTGGCCGGCTTCAGCGCGCTCGTGCAGCGCGACCTCAAGCGCGCCCTCGCCTACTCCACCATCAGCCAGATCGGCTACATGTTCCTGGCGCTCGGCGTCTCCGGCTGGGAGGCGGCCGTGTTCCACTTCATGACGCACGCCTTCTTCAAGGCCCTGCTCTTCCTCGCCGCCGGGGTGGTCATCGTCGCGCTCGCCGACGAGCACGACATCTTCAGGATGGGCGGGCTGCGCCGCGAGCTGCCGGCGGTGTTCGCGACCTTCACGGTCGGCGCTGCCGCCCTCGCCGCCCTGCCGCTCGTCACCGACGGCTTCTACAGCAAGGACCTGATCATCGCCACGAGTCTCGGCTCGGTGGACGGCGGCGCCTGGTTCTACGTCGCCTCGCTGATCGGTGCCTTCGTCACGGGGCTCTACTCGTTCCGTCTGGTCTGGCTCGTGTTCTTCGGCGCACGCAGGACCGAGGTCAGCCGCCGGCCGCGCTGGCGCCAGCTCGTGCCGCTCTACGCGCTGGCGGCGCTCTCCGTGACCGGCGGCTTCGTCTGGATGCCGGCCTGGCTGGGCGGGTTCGAGCCGCTCCGGAAGCTTCTCGACACCGCCCTTCCTCCGGCGCCGATGGAGGGCGCCGCGGCCCACTTCGCCGAGAGCGTCGGCGCGGCGCTGATCACGATCCTCGTGGTCGCGGCCGGCGTCGGCCTCTCGTACGTCCTCTGGATGCCGCGCCGCGAGCGGACGCAGGCGTTCGCCGCCGCGCCCTCCGTACAGCCGCTGGTCGCCCTCTGGCTCGGCGGATGGGGCTTCGACTGGTTCTACGAGCGGGTCTTCGTGCGGCCGGTCAAGCGGTTCGCGCACTGGGCCCGCCACGACCTCGTCGACCACGTCGTCGGCGGCATCGCGTGGCTCAACCTGGCAGGTTGGCGCGGCCTGAGCGCCGGCCAGAACGGCCGCCTGCGCGGCTACCTGGCCGTCACCGGGCTCGGCGTCGTCCTGGTCCTCGCCGTGGTGGTGCTGAGGTGACGCCGTGATCCTCCTCTGGTACGTCCTGATCCCCACCGTGGCGGCCCCGCTGGCCTGGCTCGCCGGACGGCGCAGCCCGGCCGCCGCCCGCTGGGTCGCGCTCGCCGGCACGGCAGCGCCCCTGGCCCTGGTGGCGGCGCAGTGGATCGCCGCCACGGACCGGTTGTCCGCGGCGTTCACGGCCGCGGGTCCCGGCGCGGCCGGCCTGGCCGCCGGGTCCTGGGTCGTCGATCTGAGAGCGCCCTGGATCGACTCGCTCGGCATCAGCTTCTTCGTCGCCGCCGACGGGCTCACGCTGATCATGCTGCTGCTGACCTTCGGCCTCGGCCTGCTCTCGGTGCTCTGCTCCTGGCGCGGCATCACCACTCGCGTGGGCGCCTTCCACTTCATGCTCCTGTGGACCGTCGCCGGGCTGGCCGGCGTCTTCCTCGCGCTCGACCTCTTCCTCTTCTACTTCTTCTTCGAGATGATGCTGATCCCGATGTACTTCCTCATCGCCGTGTGGGGTCACGAGCGGCGCGTGTACTCGGCGGTCAAGTTCTTCATCTTCACGCAGGTCAGCGGCCTGCTCATGCTCGTGGCGATCGTCGCCCTGGTGCTGATCCACGGCCGCGCGACCGGTGTCTACACCTTCGACTTCACGCAGCTCCTCGGGACCCCGCTGCCGGCGGGCACCGCCTTCGTGCTCATGCTGGGCTTCTTCGCCGCCTTCGCCGTCAAGCTGCCGGCGTGGCCGCTGCACACCTGGCTGCCGGACGCCCACACCGACGCCCCGACCGCCGGATCCGTCCTGCTGGCCGGCGTGCTCATCAAGATCGGGGCCTACGGGATGCTGCGCTTCATGGCGCCGCTGTTCCCCGACGCGGTGGCCGCGTTCCGTACCTGGGCGCTCGCGCTCGGGGCCATCGGGATCATCTACGGGGCGGTCCTGGCCTACGCGCAGAGCGACATGAAGCGGCTGGTCGCCTACACGAGCGTCAGCCACATGGGCTTCGTCCTGATCGGCGTCTTCGCCTGGAACGAGCTGGCGCTGCAGGGCGTGGTCCTGCAGCTCGTGTGCCACGCCCTCTCCACCGGCGCGCTCTTCATCCTGGTCGGCGGCCTGCAGGACCGCATCCACACGCGCGACATGGCCAGGATGGGGGGCCTCTGGCGGGTGGCGCCGCGCATGGGCGGCACGGCCATGTTCTTCGCCATGGCCGCGCTCGGCCTGCCGGGTCTCGGCAACTTCGTCGCCGAGTTCCTCATCCTCGTCGGCGTCTGGCAGGTGAGCCGCTGGGCGGCCGTGCTCGGCGCCGTCGGACTGGTGTTCGCCACCGTGTACGCGCTGTGGATGATGCAGCGCGCCTTCCAGGGCGAAGAGACGCACAGGCTGAGCTTCCCCGACCTCACCCGGATCGAGGTCGGCATGTTCGCGAGCATGATCGTCGCGCTCGTGCTGCTCGGTTTCTGGCCCCAGCCGCTGATCGTCACCGCACGGCAGACGGTGGACGGCCTGCAGCGGATGACCGCCGGCACCGCCCTGGTCGCTCCGGGCGCCGACGCCTCGACGTCGACGGACGGCGCCTCCGGCGGCCCGGCGGTCACGGACGGCGCGGCCGACACCGGGTCCGCGCCGGCGACCGGTGACGGAGGCGCCCCGTGACCGCCGCCGACCTGCTCACCGTCTCCCCGCTGATCGCCCTCACGCTGACGGCGGTCGTCGTCATGCTGGCGGCCGCCTTCCGGCGCTCGCACGCGCTGGCGCTCAGGCTCACGCTCGGCGGCCTGGCGGCGACGTTCGGCACGCTCTTCGTCGCCGCCTCCCGCGACGCGCGCGCCGTCACCCTGCTCGTCAGCATGGACGCCTACACGCTGTTCTTCATCGGCCTGCTCACGGCCACGACGGCGCTGGTCGCGATCCTCTCGTACCAGTACCTGGCGCAGCTTCCCGTGCAGCCGGAGGAGTACTACGTGCTGCTGCTCACGGCCACGCTCGGCGGCGTCACCCTGGTCGCGAGCACGCACTTCGCCGCGTTCTTCCTCGGCCTCGAGATCCTCAGCGTCTCTCTCTACGCGCTCATCGCTTACACGGCCCGCCGGGCCGCCGCCGTCGAGGCGGCGGTCAAGTACCTCGTGCTCGCCGGCGCGACCTCCGCCTTCCTCATCTTCGGGATGGCCCTCGTCTACGCCGAGACCGGGACGATGACCGCGGCCGGCATGCGCGACGTGGTCGCCGGCCTTCACCCGGGCGCCGTGGTCACGATCATCGGCCTCGTCATGCTCCTCGTCGGCGTGGGGTTCAAGCTCGCCCTCGTCCCGTTCCACATGTGGACGCCCGACGTGTACGAGGGAGCCCCGGCGCCGGTGACCACCTACGTCGCCACGGTCTCCAAAGGGGCCGTCTTCGCCCTGCTGCTGCGCTTCCTCCTGCCGGTGAGCGCGGACCAGGGCTCCGCCGTGTTCCTCGCGCTCGCCGCCGTCGCCGCCGCCTCCATGTTGGCGGGCAACCTCCTCGCGCTGCGCCAGGACAACGTCAAGCGGATGCTGGCGTACTCCTCGATCGCCCACCTCGGCTACCTGGTGGTCGCGTTCCTCGCCGCCGGGGAACGCGCCGGCGCCGCCGTGGCCTTCTACCTGGTCGCCTACCTCACGACCACCGTGACCGCCTTCGGCGTGGTCACCGTGCTCTCGACCGCCGACCGCGACGCCGACCACCTGCTCGACTACCGCGGGCTCGGCGCACGGCGGCCGGTGACCGCCGCCGTCTTCACCGTCGCGCTGCTCTCGCTGGCCGGCCTGCCGCTGACGATCGGCTTCATCGGCAAGTTCCTGATCGTCACGGCGGGATCCGGCGCGGCGCTGTGGACGCTGGTCGTCCTGCTCGTCGTGACCAGCGCCGTCGGCCTCTACTACTACACCCGCGTGATCGTGGCGATGTACGTGCGCGCACCGGAGGGGGCTCAGGCGGGCCGGACGGCACCCGGCGCACGTGCCGCGACGGGCGCGCCGGCCGTCTTCACCCTCGTCGCGCTGACGGCGTTCCTGCTCGCCACGGGCGTGTACCCGCAGCCGCTGTTGCGTCTTGCGGAACACGCCGTCTCGGTGCTGCCCTGGCCGTGAGCGGTCCGGCCTCCGACCGGCCGCTGTGACGGGCGACGCACGATATACCCCGCCGGGGTATCATGCGACGAGGCGGCTCGGCCGCCGACGTGACCGACCACCGTCAGGGGAGGACCGATGGCTTCAGCCGTGATCGACAGCGGCATCTGCGGGTTCTGCACCACCGTCAGGACGACGAGCGACGGCGCGCGCACCGTCCGCGTCGAGTTCGAGACCGACTGCCCTCACGTGGCGAAGCTCGCCGAGGTGCTCCGCGAGGTCGACCCGTACCGCGAGATCACGTACCGTGGCGACGGCCCGCTGACCCTGAAGCTCGCCGCCGAGCATCTCGTCCACACCTCCTGCCCGGTGCCCAGCGGCATCATCAAGGCGATCGAGGTGGCGGCGGGTCTGGCGCTCCCTAAAGACGCGACCATCAAGCCGTCGAGGGACTGAACCCAGGCCTCCGCGACGCCTGAGCGGGACGCGCCGCTGCCGGGACGGCGGATGCGACGCCGGGCCTCGTCCGTGAATCAGAGGGAGCACGCACCGGCCGCATGAGCGCCGGGGCGGGGGAACCCATACGGCTCCCCCGCCCCGATCCGCCGTGTCGCGGCGCAGCGCGGGCGACGTGCCGGCCCCGCGCCCGGCCACTCAGCGCACAGTCAGCTTGTTGCTCGCCACCTTGGCCTGCCTGTTGCCGGCCGCGTCGGTCGCGTACACGTAGAAGCGGTAGGTGCCGCGCTGCCAGCTCCCGGGCACCTTGAAGCCGGTGCTCTGCAGGGCGGTCTTGACCGGCCGGCGGCCGAGCTTGAGGGTCTTGACCAGCTTGCCCTTGGCGTTGCGGTAGCGGACCTCGATCACCACTGTCACCTTGCCCGAGTTGGGCCTGGCGTCGGTCACCCGGTAACGCAGCGTGGCCTTGCCGCCGCGCTTTGCCTTGGCCGCCTTGGGAGCGGCCGTGCTGGGCTTCACCTTGTCGATCCGCACGCGGACGGTTTTGGCCTCCTCAACGTTACCGGCGAGGTCGACCGAGCGGTACTGCAGCTCATGGTTGCCGTTATCGCTGATGTGCAGGCCACCGGCCGGCACGTCGGTCCAGCGCCCGCCATCCAGGATGTACTCGGTCTTCTCGATGCCGGTCGGGGGGATGAC
>JAAYBE010000067.1 GCA_012719015.1 Actinomycetota bacterium | reverse complement strand
GCGCCGACACCGTCGCCGTGGGCGAGGTCACGCTCAGCCGGTCGCGCCATGAGGTGCGCGTCGGCGACCGGCCGGTCCAGCTCAGCTCCAACGAGTTCAACCTGCTGGCCTTTCTCATGGAGAACGCGGGCTTCGTCTTCTCGCGCGACGCCCTCCTGGAGCACGTCTGGGGCCTCGAGTTCCCCGGCGGCACGCGCACCGTCGACCAGCACGTCGCCCAGGTCAGGTCGAAGCTCGGCCTCCCGGGGTTCATCGAGACGGTCCGCGGCGCCGGGTACAAGGCGGTGTCACGATGACTCCGATCGTGGTGTGGCTCCTCGTCGCGGCTCTGCTCGGCGTCGCCGTCTTCGCCTTCGTCCGCGGCGTCCGCTTCGTGCTCGCCGCCGTCCTCGCGGCCATCCTCATCTGGGCCGTGACCTTCACCCCCGCTCTGGGCATCATCCTCGGTGTCGCCCTCGTGGGCGGCGCGATCCTCGCGTGGAGCCTGCTCGGCGGGCTGCCGGGAACCGCGGCCGCGCGTGCGTCGCGTGCCGAACGCCGGTCTTCGGGCACGCCTCTGCGCACCACGCTCTTCCGGACGGTCATCGTGGCGTTGCTGACACTCTCGCTGGCGGTGGGCGCGGTGCTCACGTGGAACGAGCGCGACCAGCAGAAGGAGTCGCTCTCCAGCTCCCAGCAAGGACTCGCCTTGCTGGACCTCGCCTACACGAGCCAGCCGGTTCGGGGCCCCGGCTCCGGCCCCGCATCAGACGACGTCCCCTTCGGGTCCGGCTCCGGTCTGTGGATCGACCAGGCGGGCTATCGCCAGATCAGGGACGTGGTCGCGAAGAGCAACTCAGGCCCGCAGACGTTCCTGCTCGACGGTCGCGGACAACAACCGGCCAGGCTGGTCCTGCCGCCGTCCGCCTACGCGGAGTGGAAAGACCCCAAGTCCGGCAGCGAGATCGCCATCCCCGACCAGTCGTTCCCCGACCAGGTCCTGGGGTTCCCCATCACGGAGGATGACGGCCGGGTCCAGGAGGCTCGACGGGACTGGCTCTCCTACCTGAAGGAACACGGCTGGCGCGTGGGTTGGTCCGACACGTGGGACGGACGAGTGCAGTACGCCATGTGGCGCACCGGGGCGAACACGGCTGCCTACGTCCAGTATCGTCCGCGTACCGAACAGTCCACGCCTTGGTACCTGCGCCCCATCGGGTGGGGGTTCCAGGCGCTGATCCTGTACGCCCTGCTCACGCCGTTCGCGGCGGTCGCCGCGTGGTACCTCAACCGCCGCATCGTGAAGCCGGTGCGGCAGGTCGCCGAGGCCAGCGTGGTCCTGGCGGACGGCGGGACGCCCATGGAGATCCCGACCAGGGCGCCGCAGGAGCTGTCGGTCATGGCGCAGTCGTTCAATCGCATGGCGAAGAAGCTGAAGAGGGCCCAGGACACGGAGAAGGACTTCCTCATGTCCGTGGGCCACGAGCTCAAGACGCCGCTCACGGCGATCGACGGCTACGCCGAGCTGCTGCAGGACGGGGCGGTAGACTCCCGGGAGGCGGCCGAGGTGCTGGGCGCCGAGTCGGCCCGGCTGCGTCGCCTCATCACCGACCTGCTCGATCTGGCGCGCATCGATCGCTCCGAGTTCACGGTCGTGGACGAACCGGTCGACCTGGCCGTGACTGCGCGTGAGGTCGTCGCGCGGTTCGCAGGCTTGGCCGGCAGGCTCGGCGTCGAGCTGCGGGCCGACGCCGCTGAGCCCGCGCCCGCACGCGGCGACGCCGGCCGGCTCCTGCAGGTGGCGTCGAACCTGGTCGAGAACGCGCTGCGTGCGACCGGGGACGGCGGGCGGGTCGACGTCGTGGCCCGCCCCGGTGCCCTGAGCGTCCGCGACACCGGCCCGGGCCTGTCGGACGAAGACAT
>JAAYBE010000430.1 GCA_012719015.1 Actinomycetota bacterium | reverse complement strand
GACACAGAAGGCGCGCGTGCACGACGAGCTCCGCGGCACGCAGCTCACGTTGAAGCAGGCCGACAAGCTGACGCCGTTCCGGCTCGCGTGGGCGCGGGACTACTCCGCGCGCCGGTTCCGTCACGGCTTCGTGCTGGGGCCTGGCGGACCGCTCACCGGGAGCGGGGCGCCACTGGTGGAGGCGCTGGCGGCGGCGGTCGGCGTGGATCTGACCGGGCTCCGTCAGGGCGAGGGCCACCACGGCCCGTCTCCCGGTGCGTCCGACGCCGGCACAGCGCCGACGGGTCGGACCAGCGTCCTGCTGTACGGCGAGGGGCTTGGTACGATCGCCCTCGCCCAGACCAGGACCACGCCCGAGCTCGAGGAGCAGCTCGAGCAGGCACGCTGGGCCTCCCAGCTCCTGGGGTCGACCACCGTCGACGGGGTCGAGGCCATCGAGGTGGGCACACCGCTCGGCGGAGTGATCGTATGGCAGCGCGGCCGGACGACGCTGGTGGCGGGAGGCATGGTGCCGATGGACGATCTGCGGAGCTTCGCGGGTTCCGTTCGCTGACGTGGAGAGCGGCGAGACGCCAGGCGTCGCGGAAGCGCAGACGCGGAGTGAACCGGTGGGGGCGCGGCCTGAACGACAGAGCCGTGACGGCCGCGCCCCCACGATCCTCGCCACCCACGGGCTCACCAAGCGGTTCGGCCACATCCTCGCCGTGGACGGCCTCGACATGGAGGTGCGACGCGGCGACGTGTTCGGCTTCCTGGGGCCGAACGGCGCCGGCAAGACCACGGTGATCCGCCTCGTCCTCGGACTCATCCATCCCACCAGCGGTCACGTCGAGGTGTGCGGTCACCGCGTGCCGGGCGAGCTGCGCGGCGCGTTGCGGCATGTGGGGGCCTTCGTCGACGACCCGACCTTCTACCCCCTCATGAGCGCACGCCGGAACCTGCGCCTTCTGGGCAGCATGACCGGGCCGGTGAGCGAGGAGCGCATCGATGAGGTCCTTGAGACGGTCGCGCTCAGCGAGCGGGCCGACGACCGCGTCGGCGGTTTCAGCCACGGCATGAAGCAGCGCCTCGGCATCGCGCAGGCGCTGCTCCACAGCCCCGAGCTCATCGTGCTCGACGAGCCCACCAGCGGGCTCGACCCGCGCGGCATGAAGGACGTCCGCGAGCTGGTCCGCAGGCTCGGCGCGACGGGGACGACCGTGTTCCTGAGCTCGCACCTGCTGCACGAGGTGGAGCAGGTGTGCACGCGCGCCGTGATCATCAACCAGGGCCGCCTGGTGGTGCAGGGGCCGGTGAGCGACCTGCGCCCGCGGGACGACGCCGTCAGGGTGCTGACCGGCGACCAGACCCGCGCCGTAGAGGTGCTGCGCGGTCTCTTCGGCGCCGCCGGGGTGGGCGAGGACGAGGAGTACCTGGTCGTCCGCGCGGACGGGGACGCGGTGCCCGAGATGGTCCGCCGACTGGTCGCCGACGGCGTGGACGTGCGCGCCCTGGTGCCGGCGCGTCAACAGGGCCTCGAGGACTTCTTCCTCGAGCTGACCGGGACGGACGCGGCCGACGGGCCTCCGCCCGTCAAGCGACGCTCCGGCCTCCACAGGCTGCTGCCCGGAGGCCGGCGATGAGTCCCGGTGACACGACTGCGCCGGCGGCCCACGGGAGCACCGCCGCCGCCATGAGCGGCCGCGCCTGGGGACCGCTGCGCCGGGAGTGGACCAAGCTGCTCTTCCAGCGTCGCAGCTACCTCATCTGGGGCGGCGCCTTCATCGTCCCGATCCTCATGGCGCTCGCCTTCTACCTCACGGGCGACGAGACGAGCGGCGGACCCGTCTTCATGGAGCGCATCACGTCCAACGGGATGTTCGTCGCTCTCGGCTCGTTGACGGTCCTGATCCCCTTCCTGCTGCCCATGGCGGCGGCGATGGTCGGCGGCTACATGATCGCCGGCGAGGCGGAGCTGGGGACACTGCGCATCGTGCTTCTCCGCCCCACCCGCAGAGGGGCGTTCCTGCTCGCCAAGTGGGCCACGGCCATGATCTATCTGGCGGTCGGTTTCGGCCTCATGCTCGCCGGCGGCCTGATCGCCGGCGGCCTCTTCTTCGGGCTGCACCCGATGGTCACGCTCTCCGGCAGCACCGTGGGCGTGTGGCACGGCCTCGGGCTGATCCTGCTCTGCTGTCTCTACGCGCTCGCCGCCATGGCGTGCATCGTCTCCATGGCGCTGTTCTTCAGCACGCTGACCGACTCGAGCCTGACGGCGTTGATCGCGACCATCGTCGTCTTCATCGTCATCACGGTGCTCATCCAGTTCGAGTATTTCGACTGGCTGCGGCCCTGGGTGTTCCCCCAGTATCTGGTGGAGTACATCAACCTGTTCCGCGACCCGATCTACTGGCGGCCGGTCCTCAAGGGTCTGGGCGTCTTCGCCCTGTGGAGCAGCTCGACGACGCTGGCGGCGTACCTGGTCTTCCGGCGTAAGGACGTGCTCTCGTAAAGTGAGGATCCGCCATGTCGCTCCTCCTCATCGTCGCTCGGGCGTCGGTAACGGCCGGCGTGACCCCGTGTCGGCGGCTGCGGTCACGCCACGGGTCTCCTCTGTGGGGCGTCCGGTGACCGGGGTGCGGACATGACGCCGGTCCCCGCCACGATGCGCGCCCTGCAGCTCGCGGCGCCGGCCCCTGCCGCGGAGCGG
>JAAYBE010000429.1 GCA_012719015.1 Actinomycetota bacterium | reverse complement strand
TGCAGGGTCGCGGTGCTGCCGATGCAGATCACGGCGTCGGTCACGACCGGCAGAAGGCACCACGTGAGCTTCATGACGCCGAGCAGGTTCACGCCGATCTGGGCGTCGAGCTCGCCGAGGCCCTGCTCGAGGAACTGCTTCCAACTGATCACCCCGGCGTTGTTGACCAGGACGTCGACGCGGGCGAAGCGGTCGACGACCCGCTCGGTCAGCGTGCGGATGCTGTCCTCGTCGGTGAGCTTGAGCCGGATGGCCAGAGCATCGCGGGCCCCGAGGTCCAGGCAGCGCCGCACGACCTCCTCGGCCTCGGCGCGGTGCTCCAGGTAGGTGAGCGCCACGCGGCAGCGGGCGGCGGCGAAGCGCAGCGCGATCGCGCGCCCGATACCGATGCTCGCCCCCGTGACGAGGACGGTCTTGCCCTCCAGGCTCCTGACCACGTCCTCATGCTACACCGACGCAGCCCCCCGCTCGGGTACGATCCCTCCATGGACGTCCTCGTCGTGGGAGCGACCGGCCGCACGGGCCGACTGCTGGCGCGGGGCGCGATCGGGCGCGGCCACTCCGTGACCGCACTGGTGCGCACCCCGGAGAGGCTCGGCGATCTCGCCGATCAGGTCCACACCGTGGTGGGCGACGCCCTGGACGGTGGCGTCGTCAGCGATGCGGTCGATGGTCGAGACGCCGTCCTCGTCGTCTTGGGCGCGGCGCGCCGCAAGGCAGCCCCGATCAATGCCCTCGGCACACTCAACGTGATCCGCTCCATGCAGCGCTACGGCGTGCGGCGGCTCGTCGTCCTCTCCTGCAGCGGCGTCCGCCCCGGCCGCGATCCCAGCCTGCCCTGGGTCCACGACCGCATCGTCAGGCGTGCGCTCCTCGGCCACGTCTTCGTCGACCTGCGACGCATGGAGACCAGCGTCCGGCAGAGCGGACTGGACTGGACCATCGTGCGGGCGCCGGGTGCTCTCACGAACGGGCCGGCCCGCGGAGGGTACCGCGCCGGGCCGGGCTACTCGTTGCCCGGCGGCCGCAGGATCTCCCGGGCCGACGTAGCCGAGTACATGCTCGACCAGCTCACGCTGACGGACGATGTCGGCCACGCCGTGGCGGTCGCCTACTGACCCCGGACCGGCGTCGCCGGTCAGGGTCGTCCGAGCTCGTACCGCAGCGCCGCCTCCAGCCGGGGGAAGGCGAAGGGAAAGCCGACCGCGTTGAGCAGCGCCGGCACGGCGCGCACGCCGGCGAGCAGCATCTCCTCGCCCATGCCGAGCGTGCCGTGGCGGACGAGGGCGGCCGGCGCCGCCAGTACGGCCGGGCGGCTCAGCACCGCGCCGAGCGTCTTCGTCACCGCCGCGTTCGTGAGCGGCTCGGGCGACGTCATGTTGACCGGACCCGCCAGGGCGTCGTCGTGGATGACCCACTCCAGAGCCGCGAGCAGATCGTCGAGCGCGATCCAGGCCCAGTACTGTCGGCCGTCGCCGATCCTGCCGCCAAGTCCCATTCTGAAAGCCGGCAGCATCGCCGCAAGGGCGCCTCCGGCCGCGCTCATGACGAGGCCGAACCGGGGCGTCACCAGCCGTACGCCGGCGTCTCTGGCGGGGCCGGCCGCCTCTTCCCAGGCGCGACACACCTCGGCCAGGAACCCGTCGCCGCGCGACGTCTGCTCGGTGACCGCTTCGCCACCGCGTGAACCGTAGGCGCCCACGGCGGAGGCGCTGACGAACACGGCGGGAGGACGATCCATCCTCGCGATCGCCTCGGCCAGGGTCCGGGTCGCACCGACACGGCTCTCGAGGATCTCCCGTCGGCGGCGCGCGGTCCACACCCCGGCGAGGCTCGCACCGGAGAGATTGACGACGGCGTCGACGCCCTCCAGGACGACGTGGTCCAGCGTGCCTGTCGAGGGGTCCCAGGAGACCTCCCCCGGACCGGCCTCCCCGCCTCGCACCAGCTTCATCACGCGATGCCCGGCAGTGGTGAGATAGTCGGCCAGATGAGAGCCGATGAGACCGCTCGCCCCGGAGATCGCCACGGTGATCCGGGGCCGGTCCGCCCACACGGCGTGCCGCTCCAGGTCGAGGCGTGTGCGCTCATGGCGGAAGCGGAACGCGCGGGTCAAGACCCTGCCCACCGCCCGTTCAGCGACAAGGTCGGTGAGGTCGCCGGCCGGCAGACGGTACTCGACGTGGTCGACCAGCTCGCTGTGGCCGGCATCGACCGGCACGAAGCGGTGGACGTGCTCCCACGACGCGAACGGTCCCTCCACCTGTCGGTCGACGAACTGCGCGCCAGGAAGGGCACTGCCCGTCTCGCCCACCCAACGGCGTCTGACCGGCCCGACCCGGACGTCGAAGGCGACGCTCCCGCCGGCGACGTCGCCGCTCTCGTCGAGCAGGCGGACCCGCGACCACGGCGGGACGAGCCGACCGAACGCGCCGGGCCGCGCGTGGTAGGCGAAGACCTCCTCGGCCGGAGCCGGCATGACACTGCGTCGCTCGAAGATCGGCATCGGGTCGCTCCTCGATCGCTGACCGGATCCTACCCGGGCCTGCCCCGCGCCAGCCCCGCTCCCGGCCGACGGTGTGGCCTGCGGGCCGCAGGCGCACCACGCCCCTCCCCCACGGCTGTACACTCGCGCCATGACTCCGGCGGCGTTCATCCCGGCGCGCCTGCGTGACGGCGCCGGCCTGCTCCGCGCACGCGAGTTCCGCAATGTGTTCCTCGCGCAGTCGGTCTCCGTGTTCGGTGACGGCATCACCCCGGTCGCGCTCACCTTCGCCGTGCTCGATCTGACCGGCTCCGGCACCGATCTCGGCCTCGTGTTGGCCGCGCAGAGCATCCCGCTGGTGGGGTTGGCGCTGGTCGGTGGCGTCTGGGCCGACAGGTTGCCGCGCGCCGCGATCATGGTCACCAGCGACCTCATCCGCGCATTCGCCCAGATCACGGGCGCGACCCTGCTGCTCACGGGCGCGGCGCAGATCTGGCAGCTCGCGCTGCTCGCTGCGCTCCACGGCGCCGCCGAAGCGTTCTTCCGCCCGGCGGCCGGCGCGATCCTGCCCCAGATCGTGCCGGCGCCCCGCCTCCAGCAAGCCAACGCCCTCATGGGCATGAGCGACAACTTCGGCTGGATGGTCGGACCGGCGATGGCCGGAGTCCTCGTCGGAGTCATCGGCCCCGGCGGCGCCATCGCCGTCGACGGGGCGACGTTCCTCGTCAGCGCGGCGTTCCTGACGACGCTGCATGTGCCGGCCGTCCTGCGCCCGGGGGCGGCCCAGGGCTTCCTCACCGAACTCCGCGGAGGCTGGCAGGAGGTCAGGTCGCGCACCTGGCTCTGGGTCATGCTGCTGCGCGCCTGCCTGGTGCTGTTCATCGTGATCGCGCCGTTCCAGGTGCTCGGACCACTGGGTCTGCGCGAGCACGGGTACGGCGCCGCCGCCTGGGGGTGGCTCCAGGCGGTGTTCGCCGCGGGCATGATCGTCGGGATGCTGATCGCCATGCGCTACCGGCCCCGGCGACCGATGGTCACGGTCGCGCTCACCGGCAGCACCGCCATCGCGGCGCCGCTCGCCATGGCCGTCTTCGGCGACCCCTGGGTCCTCGGGGTGGTCTACGGCGGGCGGGGGATCAGTGTCGGCATCCTGGTCGCGGTCTGGAACACGACCCTCCAGACGAAGATCCCCAGGGAGTCCCTGGGGCGCGTGACGGCGTGGGACTGGATGTCGTCGCTCGCGCTCTGGCCGGTGGGCCTCGCGGTCGCCGGCCCGCTCGCCGAGGCCTTCGGCGTCGTCCCGATGTGCTGGGTCAGCGGGATCCTTGGCATCTTCGCGTCCTACTGGGCGCTGCTCGTCAAGGACGTCTGGCGGCTACGGCCGGCGGCTGTGCTCGGAGGCGAGCCCGAGCCGGCCTCGCGGTCGGTGTAGCCGGCCCCCAAGCAAAGCCCTCCCGGGAGGACGCACCTGCGGTCACGGAGCCTGTGCGGCCGGGCCGCCTCTCACCCGGGGCGCCTCACGCCTGGCGCGCCTCACGCCGCTTTCGTCCGGCCGAGTAGAGCAGGACGTCCAGGACGACGCCGGCGGCGAGCACGACCGTCCCCCAGCCGTGCAGCCCGCCGAAGGAGTTGCCGGCGATCGCGTAGGCGATGGTGGTGCAGGGCGCGAAGGCCCATCCGACGAGCCCCCAGACGAACGGAAGCCCGATGCGGCTCAGGTAGTCGGTGAACAGCCACATCCCGAGCAGGATGATGCGCGGCGAGGCGGCCAGCACCCCGAGGATCAGGCAGCATCCCATGCGTCTCCCTTCCAGCCGGCCCTCCCGCCGGCGGCGTCGTCGTCCGGTCCACAGGACTCCGCGCAACGCTACCACGGGACGGGACGCGCGGTGAGAGCAGGCCGTTCTTCCCGGCCGGACCCCCGACGATCGACCCGTCCGCCGCTCGGCGCGGGGACGGGTCCCGCCGTCCCCGTCTCGCCCAACGACGGCCTGCGACACCGGTGGTGGTACCCTGCTGATACCGTCGCGGGCCGCGGGGGCGACTCGCGGGAAGGAGGAGCCATGGATCGTCGATCTGACCGGCACGCGGGCGTCCTCACGTGCATCCCCGTCACCCTGGTTCTCGTCGCGCTGTTGTCGCTCGTCGCGTCGGCGCCGGCCAAGGCGGCCGGGTGGAAGATACAGCTGCAGGGGCAGGACACCTGGGTGGAGCACGTCAGTGCCGTGAGCGGCACCGACGCCTGGCTGATCCAGGACGACCCGCCGAAGCTCATGCACACCGGCGACGGGCAGTACTGGTACGACGCCGACAACACGGGGCTGACCGGCGATCTCGACACGGTCGCGTTCGCCACCTCGCTGGTGGGCTGCGTGCTCGCCCACAGCGGCAAAGTGGCTTACACGACGGACGGCGGCGCCACCTGGGACATCGTCCAGACCACGTGCTCGTCGGGCGAGATCTCGTTCGCCGACAGCAAGAACGGCTGGATGGGCGGCGTGAACCCGCGCGGCAAGCTGCTCCACACGACCGACGGCGGCGCCACCTGGGAGGAGCAGCAGTTCGAGACCCCCGCGGCCAACTCCGTCGCCGGGGTCGCCGCCGTGGATGCGCAGACCTGCTGGGCGCTGGTCCGCACGGCGGCCGGCCCGGAGGTGCTGCGCACGACGAACGCCGGCGTCTCGTGGACGCACATCGCTGTGCCGGCGCCGGCGGAGGCCTTTCTGTGCACGATCGCGGCGAGCGACGCCGACCATGCCTGGCTCGGCGGGGGCACGAACTCGTCCCGTCTCATCATGGCTACGGCCGACACGGGAGCGACCTGGTCGACGCAGCTCTCCGCCTCGTCCGGCGGGTACGTCGAGTCTCTCGACGTGCTCAAGGACGGCCTGCACGCGTGGGCGGTGGCCGGCGACGGCGTCGTCTTCTCCACCACCGACGGCGGGACCACCTGGGCCGCGCAGGTGTCGGGCGTCGACACCATCCTGCTCGACGTCGACTTCGTCGACGCGTCCACCGGATGGACCACGGGCACGAGCGGCGTCGTGCTGCACACGAGCGACGGCGGCGGGCCCGCCGACAAGACGCCGCCGGTCACCACCCCCAGCCGGCGCAACGATTGCTGGGTGAACGCGAGCAACGCCAACCTCGGCTTCACGGCGACCGACGCCGGCGGGGTCGGCGCCTGGCGCATCTACTACGCCGTCGACGGCGGTCCCCAGTCCTGGGGCTGGGCCGGCGGCTTCACCGTCACGCTCGCGTCGCCTCCGTCGGACGGCGCCCACAAGATCAAGTACCACGCCGTGGACAAAGCCGGGAACGAGGAGCAGGACCGCACGTTCACCCTCAACGTCGACACGAAGCCCCCGGTCGCCGGCGGCCTCAAGAAGACCACGGTCAAACGCGGCAAGTACGCGACGATCCGCTTCACCGTCAACGACCTGCCACCGTGCGCCGGGACGGCCGGGGCGAACATCGTCATCGCCAGGAAGGGCAAGCTGCCGAGCCTGGTGGCCGGCACCCCGCTGAAGAAGGCCGGCAAGCAGACGTTCCGCTTCAAGTGCAAGCTCAAGAAGGGCGTGTACCAGGTCTTCGTCACGGGACGTGACGCCGCGGGCAACCTCTCCCGCAATACGCTCAAGAGCACGCTCACCGTGAAGTAGCCGGCGGCCTCAAGAAAGGGGATGGGCCGCGGCGAGCGTCGTGCGCTCGCCGCGGCCCAGAGGGGCCAACGGCGCCCGGACGCCAGGAGGAAGGCGCTCCGGGCTGGCGGGCTACCGGCTCGGTGGGGGCGCACCGTACTGCTGCCGGGCCCTGGGACGGTCGGGGGGGCAACCGTCGTAGCCGTCCTTGGCTCGCGCATAGTGTCCCAAGTGAATGTGAAGGCCGTGTTCAGCAGACGTTGCGTGAGGTTAGGAAACCGTGGCGAGAGAGCCGGCCCCGCTGC
Source organism: Actinomycetota bacterium (assembly GCA_012719015.1). Taxonomy (GTDB): domain Bacteria; phylum Actinomycetota; class Thermoleophilia; order UBA2241; family UBA2241; genus CAIXSE01. The sequence goes on along the minus strand of JAAYBE010000429.1, from coordinate 6,936 downwards.
GCGCCCCTTCCAGGACTACGGGACGCCTCACCGTGATGCCGCGCCCCAGGCCTCATCCTCGAACATCCTCGAACAGCGCCGCGTACTCCTCGTAGCCCTCGGCCGCCAGATCCTCCGCCGGCACGAAGCGGAGGGCGGCGGAGTTCATGCAGAACCGCCGTCCCGTCGGCGGCGGCCCGTCGGGGAAGACATGGCCGAGGTGCGAACCGCTCGACCGGCTGCGCACCTCGGTGCGCACTGTGGACAGCCTGCGGTCCTCGTGCGTGCTGACCGCATCCTCCTGCAACGGCCTGGTGAAGCTCGGCCACCCCGTTCCGGAGTCGAACTTGTCGCGACTGCTGAAGAGCGGCTGACCGCTCACCACGTCGACGTAGAGACCGTCGCGGTGCTCGTCCCAGTACTCGTTGCGGAAGGGCGGTTCGGTGCCGTCGCGTCGGGTGACCTCATATTGCAGCGGTGTCAGCCTCGCACGAAGCTCGGCCTCGTCGTATGGGTCGACCATATGAGCCTCCTGAAGGATGCGGGGACCCGCATGGGCGGGCCTCGACGGCGGACTCGGACACGCTCAGTATTCCCGCGGGAACGAGGCGTGCGTACAGGCCTCCCACAGGTGCCATTCTCGCCCGCGCGGGCTATCCTGAGATGGACCGTCACGCACCACGAACGCCGGAGGAGACCAGATGCCGCTCGGCGGCTACTGCACCATATGTCAACGCTGGGTCTGGCTCACGCCGTACGGGGAGTGCCAGAACGGGCATCCCGCGCTCGCCGTGAAGGACGTGCAACAGCTCAAGCCGCAGGCGGAGACCGACGTGCTCGTCGGCGAGGTGCTGGACGAGGGCCAGCCGCGAGCCCGCTTCCGCTGGTGGTGGCGCCACTCCGCCTGGGTGCTGTGGATGTTCACGCTCGGGTTCATGAACTGGCTCGGGTTCGTCTATGTGGGCGTGCGTGCGCGGCACACCCCGTGGACCCTCTTCGGGTTCGCCTATCTGGTCCCGCTGCTGCTGACGCTGACGGCCGTGGCCACGGCGCTGCCGGTGTGGCCGTTCTTCCTGCTGCAGTTGCTGGTGTCGGCGCTCTCGGTGGTGCACGCCCTGTCGATCCGCCCCTACTACAGGGCGATCATGTTCGGCGACGCCTCGCCCAAGTCGCTGCCGGCGCCGCCGCAGCCGCCGGCCCTGGCGGTCGGGGCGCGGCCGGCGCTGCCCAGGGACATGGACGAGCGGGCGGCGGACGTGCTGCAACCCGCCCGCCGCCAGGTCGACGCGATCCTGCGCGCGGCGGGCGGCGTCGGCAAGCCTGCCGTGCGCGACGAAGTGGTCGGCCTGTGTTCCACGGCCGACCAGATCATCGCCGAGCTGGCTGCGCAGCCGCGCAAACTGGACGCCGCCCGGGGCTTCCTCACGTACTACCTCGACGCCGCGCAGCGCATCGTCGACGGCTACGTCAATCTCTCCCGCCGTGGCGGCTCCACCGCCGAGATCAACCAGACGCTCGCCCGCGCCGAGGCCTCCCTCAACGTCGTGCAGGAGGCGTTCGATCGTCAACTCGCCGCCGTGCTCCAGGACAGGGCCATGGACCTCGACAGCGAGATCGAGCTTCTGGAGCGCACTGTGCGCAGTGAGACCATGTACACCCAGACGACCGAGGAGCTGTCATGAGCGACGACATCCCGAAGCAGGACGCGCCGCAGACAGGGGCCGAGGGCCAGACGACCGGTGTCCCGGCCGAGCTCGCTACGACCGATCCGTCGCCCGCGCCGCCGGCGGAGGGCGGGCCGGCGGCCGGCCCGCTCACGCCGGCCGACCTGCAGCGGGTCGACGAGCTGAGCCGCCAGGTCGACGTGACCGACACCCAGGCCGTGCTCGCCTTCGGCCTGCCGGCCCAGAGCCGTATCGCCAACTTCGCCGACTCGCTGCTCGGCGACGTGCGTACCCGGGATGCCGGGTCCGGCGGAGAGGCTCTGCAGGACCTGCTCAAGAAGGTGCGCGAGATCGACGTGGACGCGCTCAGCGGCGGCTCCGGAAAAGCGCGGCTCCCGATCATCGGTCGGTTCGCCAACACCTTCGAGCGGTTCTCGGCCCGCTATCAGAAGGTGGCCACGGGCCTGGAGAAGATCATCGACGCACTGGAGCGCTCGCGCATGGCGCTGCTCAAGGACCTCACCGTGCTGGACAAGATGTACGAGCTCAACATGGACTACCTCAAGCAGCTCGACGTCTACATCGCCGCCGGTGAGCAGGCGTTGCACATCCTGCGCTCCGGGAAGATCCCGGCGCTCCAAGCCGAGGTGGCGGCCGGCGGCGACGTCATGTCCGCCCAGCGCCTCGCCGACCTCGAGCAGGCCGCCACCAGGTTCGAGCGCCGTCTGCACGATCTCAAGCTCACGCGCGTGATCGCCATCCAGACGGCCCCGCAGATCCGCCTCATCCAGAGCAACGACCAGAACCTCGTCGAGAAGATCCAGAGCTCCATCCTCACCACCATCCCGCTGTGGAAGAACCAGATCGTCATCGCGATCAGCCTGTACCGGCAGCAGAAGGCGGCTGAGCTGCAGAAGCAGGTGGCGGACACCACCAACGAGCTGCTGGCCAAGAACGCCGAGCTGCTGCGCGAGGGCTCAGCCAAGGTCGGGCGCGAGGTGGAACGCGGCGTCGTCGACGTCGAGACGCTGCAGAAGGTCAACGCCGACCTCATCGCGACGCTCGAGGAGACGATCCGGATCCAGGAGGAGGGTCGCACGCGGCGTGTGCAGGCCGAGGGGGAGATCGGCCGCCTGCAGGTGGAGCTCAAGCAGAAGTTGCTGGAACTCCGCGCCCAGACGCCTCAGATCGACGGGGCCGGGGAGCCGCGCCGCCTGACCGGGTACTGAGCCGGCCCCACGGAGCGCGCCGCGGCCTCGTGCGGCCCTTCGCCGTCCCTGCGCCTGACGGCCGGACGACGCGGGTAGGTTCAGCGCACACGACCGGCGCCGGGAAGGAGCACACCATGAGCGGAGCAGACGAGACACCGACCTACAGAGTGGCCCACATCGACGACATCCCCTTCGAGACCGACGAGGACCCGGACACCGAGTGGAAGCCGGTGCGCAGATACTTCGGCATCGGCTCCTTCGGTACCAATCTCGCCCGTGCGACCAAGGCCGGCGCGGTGCTCACCCACGACCACACCGAGGTGGACGACGCCGGCACGCGCCACGAGGAGCTCTTCCTCATCGTCAGCGGTCACGCGACCTACCGCGTCGACGGCGAGGAGATCGACGCCCCGGCGGGGACGTTCCTCTGGGTGCCCGACCCGACCACGATGCGGGGCGCGGTGGCCAAAGAGGCGGGCACCGTGATGCTGGCCCTCGGCGCAGAGCCCGGACAGGTGTTCACCCCGTCGGACTGGGATCAGGAGCCGCTGCCGGAGTGAGCAGCGCACAGCCCGGCGGCGCCGGCGACGCTTCGTCGACGAAGCGACAGAGCCGGCCCCCGGGAGCGCGTCTCAGTCCACCGGCTCCCGGGCCAGCTCGTGCGCCGTGCGATGATGGCGCTCCAGCGCGGCGGCCGCACCCGGCGTCGCGGCCAGGCCCTCGAACTCCTCTGCGAGCAGTTCCAGCTCCTGCACGCTCAACAGCTTCTCAGTCAGTCCGAACAGGACGGTGTCCTCCTTGCCGATGTGCAGCGGCAGCAGGTACGCGTAGAGCCGGAGGTTCTCGACGATCACGGCCCGCGCCGTAGCGGCACGCTCCTCGTCCTCGCCCCCCGCGTCGGGGAGAGCCTCCGCCACCTTGCGGATGCAGTCGCGGGCCGCCTCGTGCTCGCTCAGAAGGATGCTGACGGTCGCGCCGGCGGCCGTGCTCCGCTCCTCCAGCAGCGGGAAGAGCAGGCTCTCCTCCTTGACGTGATGGTCGCCGTCGGTGAAATCGCGCGTGAACTCGACCATCCGGGCGACCCGGGCGATGTCCACCGTACCGGTCCGCTCCATACGGGCGGCCTCCGCCTCCATTGCGCCGACGACCAGAAGGACGTACTCATGGTCCTCGGCGAGCTGACGGGTCGGGCTCTTGGGCATGACGGACTCCTTCGGGCGGCGTGGTGCTGGATGGTGTCTACCGGCTTCCCGAAAGAACGCGGGAGCTAACTGCCGGTCGACCGGCCGGCACGCGCCGGCGCTCCGGGTGGCGCACACCGTGCGCGACGCGCATACTCGCGAGGAACCCCGGAGGAGGCTCCCGGAGTGAAGTCCACCCCACAGTCGTATCCGCCCGGTTCGCGGCCCGGGACCGTCTTCGTCCCGCAGGGCGTACTGCTGCGAGGGCCGGCGTTCATCCTCGACACGCTGGCGTGCAGCTTGATCGCCGCGCTCATCCTCGGTGGTCATGCCTCGCTCGTCAAGGTCGTCCTGGTCACTCTGGCGGTCGAGTTCGCGTACTTCTCCGCCTGGGAGGGCGCACTCGCCACCACGCCCGGAAAGCGCGTGTTCGGCCTGCGCGTGGTGCGGGCCGGCGACGGTCGTCCGTGCGGGCCGCCGGCAGCCCTCGTGCGCACGCTGTTGCGCATCGTGGACAACATCCTGTTCTCGCTGCCGGGCCTGGTCGCCATCGTCTCGTCGCCGCGGCGGCAGCGGATCGGCGACCGCGTCGCGGGGACCCTGGTCGTCAGTGAGGTCCCCGAGCAGTTGCTCCAGATGCTCGGCGGCATCTCCGCCCTGCGCCCGGAAGGCGCCCCGGAGGACGACCCCGGCGACGACGCCGACGGCGGCCAGACGGACAGGCCGGGCGATCACGCGGGCGACGACCTGATGCCCGATCAGGTGATGAGGGATCTGGCCGAGCTCGCACGGCGGCAGGGCGCGCAGGTGCGCGTCCTTCCCGACAGGGACGGTGAGACGGTCGACGCCTCCGGTCAGGGTCCTGCCCCCCCGGCCCTCGAAGAGGAGGTCCTGTCCTGCCCCTTCTGTGAGACGCCGATGGATCCCGACGAGATCGTCTGCCGGCACTGTCGCCACTACGTCAACCAGGTGTCGGCGCACGGCGAGACCGACGACCTCGCACCTGTCCCACTGCTCTACTCGGAGGACCGCAACCACCGCTTCGACGCTCTCTGGCGTCTCGTCTTCGCCGCCGACGGAGCATCCCTGGACGCCGTGCGCACGGCGGTACCGTCCTGGCCGCAGGACGACCGGCTTCTCGCCGTGCGCATGTTCTCCGAGGTGGCGGACCCCCGGCCGGTCGCCTTCCTGGACTTCATGGCGGACGACCCCGACGCCGCCGTCAAGGGACTGGCGGGCGAGATACGGCGCCGTCTCGTCCCCTGAGCCGTGGACGGGGCCGACGACCTCGCGCCCCATGGCCGCTGGTCAGTGGAGGCGGTCGCTGAGTTCGATCGCCCACCGACGGATGGCCTCCCAGTCACGCTCGTCGTGCGCCGGCTCTCCATGGAGCGGGCTGGCCGGCAACGCGGCGAGCAGTCTATCCCTCAGGCCGAGCCGCGCGGGGTCGTAGGCGCCGACGAACACGCCCGTGGCGACCGGCGTCGGCGCCGGGGTCTTGGCCAGCGCGGTGAACAGCTGCTCTCGTGACGCGTCCAGCCCGTCCTCGGCCTTGATCGGCCCGAGCGCGAAGACGGCCAGCGTCCTCTCCGCCAGCGCTTCCCGGTTTCTCTCGAGCAACGCGCGCACGTCCCTGTGCACCATGCCCATATACAGCGGCGTGCCCAGCACGACGCCGTCATAGCCGTCCAGCGAGCGCACCTCGCGCGCCGGCTTCGCCTCGGCCGAGACGCCGCGCTCCTGCAGCGTGGCCGCGACCGACTCCGCGACCTCCCTCGTCGTGCCGTACCGGCTTCCGTATGCGACCAGGACCTGTGTCATCGTCCTCACCTCGTCACGTCTCCATCGCTCTCTTCGTGCTCTGCCCGTCGGGGTCGGGGAACGCGACGGCCCCGTCGCGGACCCCGTCCCGCCTGTGCGGGGGGATCCGGCGCGGCGACCCGGACGGCGGCTCCTTCCGCCGGCGCCGCTGGACGTCCCGACGGGGGACGGACCATCGGCCCTCCCGCCACCAGCCGGCGCACCGCTTCCACACAGGCTTCCTCGGGACGGCTCTGCGGGTCGTCGTGCATCTGCCGGATGGCCTCCATGCCCACCGCCTGCACGAACCGGCTCGTCATGTCGACGTCGGCCACGTGGAACTCACCGGCCGCGACCCCCTGCTCCAGCAGGTCGCGCACCAACGACCCGTGAACCCGGTCGTTGACCTGCGCCTGCACCTCCGGGTCGGCGAGCTCCAGTCCGGGGTTCTGCGCAAAACCCGCGCGTGCGTCGGCGAGAGCCATCCGCGTCACCTGCAGCACGCGTCCCAGCGCCGTGGCCTCAGTGAGTCGCACCTCCACCCGTCGCCGCTGCTCGAGTGCCGCCAGCGTGAGCGCATACTCGAGCATCGCGTCCTTGCCCGCGAAGTGCTCGTAGATGGTCTTCTTCGAGATCCGCAGTGCACGCGCGACATCCTCGACCGAGGTGCGCCTGAAGCCGTACCGCAACGCCCGGCGCAGGAAAGCGGCAGCGATCTCGTCCCTGTTCGCCGGCATCGGACCTCCCGGCATGTGTACTGAGAAACGCTTCTGGTTTCCTGGTACACCCTACTCCGATGACGGCGCCTTGTCAACGGGCAGCGGTACACTGGGGACGTATCCCACCCGCGAGTGAGGGAGAAGCGATCATGTCGGACGCGAAGGGCAACGGCGCGACCGCCGGAGCCGGGGCCGTGTACGGGCTCGGGTTCATCGGCGCGCTCGTCTACTACATCAGCACCGCGCATGGCTTCTGGGACGCGGTGTGGGGCATCGTCCAGGCGATCGTGTGGCCGGCCTTCTTCGTCTACGGAGTGATGGACAAGCTGAACGTGCCCTGACGCCGGCGAGCGACGGCGTCTCGACGAGCGCGCGTCGCCGG
>JAAYBE010000428.1 GCA_012719015.1 Actinomycetota bacterium | reverse complement strand
GCATCCACGCCGGCGACCCGGAGCACATGAGCGTGCGTGCCACCTTCCCCATGTTCCTGGAGATGGAGCACGAGCATCGCAGCCTGATCCTGGCCATGCTCAAACGACGCCAGGCGCGTCAGAAGGCCGCCGCGGCCCGCGCCGCGGCGGCCGCATCCGGGGCGCCGGGCGCGGGCCGCGGTTCACGCCCGTCCGGCCCGCGCTCGTACTTCTACTCGTTCCGGACGGGACTCCAAGACCTCAGCGACGCCATCGTGGCCTCGTTGCCGGCCGAGCGTCTCCACGCCGGCGTGGGTGTGACCGCGATGGCCGAGTGCGGCGCCGGCTGCGGCGCCCGCGCCGGGTCCGGGGCGTACGCACTGCAGCTGAGCGACGGCTCCCGTCTGGTCGCCGAGGCCGTGGTGCTCGCCACGCCGGCATGGGCGAGCGGCGACCTGCTGCGCCCCATCGCCCCGGCGGCCGCTTCCGACCTCTCCTCCATCCAGTACGTGAGCACGGCCACCGTGTCGGTCGCCTTCGCGGCCGCCCAGGTGAGTCACGACCTCAAGGGCTTCGGCTTCGTCGTCCCGCGGGCAGAGGACAGACCCGTGATGGCGACCACCTGGAGCTCGAGCAAGTTCGACGGGCGCGCGCCCGCCGGTCATGTGCTGCTGCGCAGCTTCCTCGGTCGCGCCGGGCGGGAGGCCGCCGCCCAGCTGGACGACGACGAGATGGTCGCGGTCGTGCGGTCGGAGCTGCGCGAGATCATGGGCATCCGCGCGGAGCCGGAGTTCGCGCGGATCTTCCGCTGGCCGCGTGGGATGCCGCAGTACCGTGTGGGCCACGTCGAGCTCGTGGCCCACATCGAGGCGGCGGTGGCGCGTGTGCCCGGCATCGAGCTGGCCGGCGGCGCCTACCATGGGATCGGGATCGGCGACTGCCTGCGTGAGGGCGCGGCCGCGGCCGAGCGCGCCCTGGCGCACGTCCGCGGCCTCCCCGAGGAGGCCGTCCCGCCGCAGCCGCCGGACCTCCCCGCCGCCGACGGGCTCGTGGACTGACGTGGCCCCGGCCGTCGCCCGGGGACGTGGGGCGTCCCGGCCGCGTCTCTCACGCGCCCTCTGGCGCAGCACCGGGACGGGCGGCGCGCCGCCCGTCCCGGTGCGTTGCGCGCCTACCTCACTCGACGTCGCGCCAGTTGCCCGTGTAGATCGCGTTGGCGAGCAGCCGGTACGTGCCCTCCGTGTGCGCGCGGAAAGCCGCCATCGGGCCGATGAAGGTCACGCGTCCGTCGCCGTACGGACCGTGCACCACCACGGCCTTGCCGGCGGCATCACCGATCACGAGGCCGGTCGGGTCGTCGGTCTGCCAGAAGCCCGCCAGGAAGTAAGGATCGCGGTAAGTGGCGTCGACGGCCACGCCCTCGCCCGGGTCGTCGAACCAGGTGATGGGGAAGGCGAAGGTGTAGCCGTCGCCTCCGATGCCCGCCGTCGCCAGAGTCTCGTGATACGAGGTCTCTCCGAGGCAGTTGTTCGCCCAGTAGAACGACCAGTCGTAGCCGCCTGCGGGCTGCACGTCGAGCACATCGTCGAGGATGCCGTAGGGGCCGTTGGCGACGTAGGCTCCGCCGTCGTAGATCCACGCCTTGAGGTCGTCGACGTCGAGTCCCGTGTAGTCGTCGCACACCAGGGTGTCGTACCTGCCGAGGTCGACGTCCGCGCTGACGACTTGGGCGTCGAATCCGAGCTTGCGCAGCGCGAAGGCCGTGGGGCCGTCGGAATACACGGCCACCTTGAGCGGACCGGCGACGCTCCCCGGCGGGTAGCCCTCGTGGTACACGTGCTGGGTGCCGAAGTGCCCGGCGTCGTACTGCACGGTGCTGATGCGGCAGTGGTTCGCCGCCGCTTTCGCGGCGAGGAAGTCCTTCGCCGTCCTGCTCGCGGCGAAGATGAGGAACGCTCCGAGCGGCGGATCGCTCTCGCCCCCGACCGTCCACGTGACGCGCTCCACGGGGATGCCGTGCGCCACCAACTGGTTGACGACCTTGACGTCGACGTCTCCATCGGCCTCCACGGTGTACCATGGTCCGGCGCCGACGAACTGACCGGCCGGCTCGGCGACCTTGGTCACCGGCCTCATGCCGAACGACACCGGTCGAGGCAGCTCGTAGCGCGAGAATCCCCAGCTCTCGGGAATCTGCCAGGCGCACGCGTCGTACATCTGCGTGGCCTGGGAAGAGACGTCCTGGCCGTACCACAGCATGGCGTTCGCGATACCGCGCAGCGGTTGCTGCAACGGCACGAAGTACGATCCGGCGGGGAAGTCCGAGATCCGCCTGCTGACCACGGGGCGTACCGCCTCGGTGGTGCGGTAGACCTCGATGCCGTTGGCGAGCAGGTGCCGCACCGCCTTACGCGCTGCGGTCGCGTTCTTCTGCAGCGGGCCGCCGGACGGGATGATGTAGCCGAAGCCGTACTCCATCGGCTCGGGTACGTCCGCCGTCACCGGTTGTGACTTGCCCCTGTCGGCACGCTGGAAGCGCTTGATCTGGTTGGTCAGCATGCCGACGCGGTGCTCGGCCGTATACTTGGCGCCTTCGAGGATGCCGTAGTAGTGGGCGTCCACGCCGTCTTCGCTCTTGTACGGGGTCTCCATGGTGGAGCCGACGAGGCCGTAGAACATGGCGAACTGCGGCGTGTAATACGGGCTGTAATCCTCGAAGCCTTCGCTCTTGCCCGTCTCGGGGTTGATCCAGTCGCGGTACGGGATGTCCACCTCGACGATGGTGTTGTCCTCGATCGCCTTCTCGATGGCGAGAGCGGCCGGGTAGGCGTGGGCGATGGAGAGATCCCATTCGTAGTTGGGGTCGTGGGGATTGGTGGTGGGGTCGATGATCATCGGGTCGTAGTACCCGTGCAGGTCCAGGAACATGGTCGGGTGCCACTTGACGATCTGCCTGGCCACAGCGCGGACCTCGGACTGCGACTGCGTGATCCAGTCGCGGTTGAGGTCGAAACCGTTGGCGTTGCGGCGTGCATCGGCGATGCGACCGTCGGGGTTCTGGCAGATGTTCACCAGCACGACGTCGTTGGCGAGGATCTTCCTGGTCGTCGCATCGTTCGAGAACGAGAGCTTGCGGATGAGGCGCAGGCCGGCGTCCACGCCGGTGGTCTCGCCGCCGTGGATGCTGCAGTTGATGAACACGGGTGCGCGCAGGTCGCCGCCGCGGCGCAGCATGGCGCGCGCTGCGTCAGGGTCAGTGGTCTGCAAGGCGATGAAGCGCAACCAGCGCTTCCTGGCCGCCGGCGAAGCCCACTTCTTCTGGATCGTGACGAGGTACAGCGGGTGTCCGCCGGCGGACCTCGCGATCTGCGTGAAGGACATGCGCGCGCTGCGCTTGTCGATGTCCTTGAGGATGCCGAGGATCCGCGAGTAGCTGGTGTAGCTCGGGTAGGGTTTGGCGGCGAGCGCGCCGTGCGCGGCACGACCGGCCGGGTGGCGCACGGCGCTGGCGAGCGGGCGGTCCACCTGCATCGCCTGCGACAGCGGTGTGGCCAATGCCGGCGCTGCGGCGACGAGCAGGACGCCCAGCGCGAGCAGGACGACGGCGTATCTCCTCATGGCTCCCTCCTTCAGACGACAAGTCCTCAGGGGCGGAGTATGTCAGGGTGGGGAGAGGTCGACAATAGTCCGTCGACATCTCGCGACCGGCGTCCTTCCGGGACGTCGGCGCCGCGTGGATCGGAGCGCCTGGCTCAGTACTTGCCGAGCAGCTTCCAGATGCCGCGGTGGACGGCGTGTACGCTGAACCCCGGCTTGACGTACATCACCGCGCAGTGGCCGGCGATGACGCTGAGCCCGCGTCTCTCGGCCTCGGCCAGCGCCTCCGGCGTGTCGGTCATCTGGTGGATCCAGATCCTCCGCACGCCGGCGTCGGCGGCCCTGGCGACCCACGCCGCCGTCTCCTCCCTGGGAAGCTCGAGGACGGCTGCGTCGACCGGTCCGGGCAGCGCCGCGAAGTCGG
>JAAYBE010000427.1 GCA_012719015.1 Actinomycetota bacterium | reverse complement strand
GTCGGTCAAACGGCGCAGTCTCGCGCAGCCGCTGGGCGGCCGCGCCGATGCGGGCGTGCTGTGACGACGCCAGACCGAACCCTCCCGCCGCGGACGCCAGCGCCAGTCCGAGCAGGAAGAGGAGGTTCTTCTGACCGTGGGCGTCGGGCTTGACGGTCTGCGAGGCGTCGTGGTCGGCCGGCTCCTGCCGGCCGGATGACTCCTGTGCTGCGACCCCCGCGGGCGAGCTGGTCTCGGGCTCCGCCGGAGTCACAGGGTCGGCAGCGGTTCCCGCGTCCGGCAGCCGTGCTGTCGGAGGACCTTCATCGTCCGGCGCCCGGCTCGCCGGTCGGGACTCGCCGTCAGAGTGCGCGCGTCCGTCGACCTCGCCCCTCACGACGTCGTCGGACCCACCAGCTCTTCCGTCCTCTCCCGCGACCCCTGCCGGTTCTTCGTTCGCACCCCCGGATCGGCCGACGGTCACCGTGTGCGTCACGCTACGGACGTTGCCGGCACGATCGGCCACGCGCAACGTGATCTTGTGCGCCCCAAGGGCGGCGCCGGTGAGGTTCACGGAGAGCGAAGAGTCCGTGATGCGGGCCTTCCTGGTCATGTCGTGACCGTCGACTGTGAGCCTCACCCCCGATGCTTTGACGCCCGTACCTCCAGCCGGGTCCTGATAGGCGGCGCGGACGGAGATCTTGCGGGAAGATTGGACCGATCCGTGCGCAGGAGCGAGGCGCGTCACGCGTGGCGCGGCTGCAAACGGACGCACCCATGTGCCGCCTCCGCGCGGCCAGGAGGCGAATGAGCGACCATTCGCGGCCACCAGGCTCTGGGTGGTGGAGAGGATCGGGAGGGCCAACGTGTCTTTGCGGTGAGAGAAAGCACCCGAGGCGGTCTGAAGCTGTGCGAGTGCGCTATGGGGGGTGTTGCCGCGGATCGACCATGCGGACGACTGTGGGTTCTCCCCAAGTGCGAGGATGGCCTGTATGGCCCATGCGGTCGATTCGGAGTACGTGTAGCCGCCGTTCCTGCTGCTGGAGAACCCACCGTCCGGGCGCTGGGCGCTCTTCAGATAGGCCCGGGCGTCCGTGAGGGTGCGGTGCTTGACGTCGGTCCCGCCGGCGACCAGCGCCTGGATCGCGGCGGCGGTGTCGTCGACGTCGCTCACGGCGGAGGAGCCGCTGTCTCTCGCGTTGCTGGAGAACCCGCCGTCCGGGAGTTGCTGGCCACGGAGCCAGGCAACGGCGTCGGCTCGCACTGACGATTCGGCTTGGGCGGCGCAGAGCGCGATGATCGCCCACGTGGTCGTGTTCACCGCCGCGATCCCGGGAGCCGTCGGTGCCGGGCTGAAGCGTCCGTCTCCGCGGCGGAAGCTGAGGAGCTTGGCGACGAGATCGGTCCTGCCCCTCCCGGCGGCCTTGAGGCTGGCGCGGCGGCCGGCTGCCACATAGGCGAGGATCATCTTGGCGTAGTAGGCGGGCGCGTTGCCGGTCGCACCCTGCGTCGCGTGCGCGTCGAGATCCAGGCTCTCGAGGTACCCCACGGGGCTCTTGCCCGCGCCGCCCCAGGCACTGCCGGTGGGGTCTTCTCCGCTCGCGGCGATGGCGAGGACGCCCCACGGCGTGAAGGCGGGATCCTGGAACCGGCCGTCAGACCGTTGCACGGCGTGAAGGTAGTCGAGCCCCCGGGTCACGACGGCAGAGCGGGCGGCGAGTCCGGGAGGCGCAAGCGAGAGCGCTGCCACCGTGGTCGTCCCTGCTGCGAGGATCAAGGCGAGACGCAGCCGGATCACCATCATCATCCCTCCTCCGTGAAGGGCAACAGGACCACCTCGGTGCGGCTCCGGTAGCGGCCGATCAGGGCCACCATCCGCGTCCCGAAGACGGCAGCGAAGAGGCACGTCGCGGCGGCATGTGATGCGTCGAAGAAGAGGCCTTGTGCGTAGAGGGCGACGAGAGCGGGCCAGGTGCGCGCCGTGAAGGCGAGGTACATCCAGAGGGTGACGAACCAGTCGAACGCCACTGCCGACAGGCCGCCGACGAGCACCAGTTCCCAGCGCGCCGGGCGGCGGCCGGCCAGCCCCATGAGGCCGCCTGCCGCGCCGATCGCACCCCACGCGAGCATCTGCCACGGCGTCCACGGTCCGTGTCCGAAGAAGAGGTTCGACACCAGCCCGGTCGTCGC
>JAAYBE010000426.1 GCA_012719015.1 Actinomycetota bacterium | reverse complement strand
CTGGAACTCGGTCACGCTGCTGCGCGACGGCGTCCGCGTCACAGGGCTCGCACTCACCGCGCTGCTGCCGTTCCTGGTCGTCGCCGGCGTCGTGGCAGTGCCCGCCTTGTACTTCGTCCGCCGGCTGCGGCGGGGCCGGACGCGCCCTGCGCAGCCGACCCAGCCCGCCTGACGGACGACGCCGCGGGCCTGCCGGCGTCACGCCGGCCGGCACGTCCGCCCTCCGGTCGACCCGCGCCCACCGCGTCCCGGTGAGCGCGGGCCATGACGTGGGTATTGTCCCGAGAGGCCCGGACGACCCCTGACCAAGGAGACGGCGATGAAGGCGGTGCGCATCCACGAGTACGGCGGGCCCGAGGTCCTCGTGTATGAGGAGGTGCCGAAGCCCGAGCCCGGCCCCGCGCAGATCCTCGTCAAGGTCGCGGCCGCGACCGTCAACCCGGTGGACGTGGCGGTGCGGGAGGACCGCTTCCCGACCCCCAGGCAACCCCCCAAGATCCTCGGCTCGGACGGCGCCGGCGTCGTCGAACAGATCGGCGCGGAGGTCACTTCCGTCGAGATCGGCGAGCGTGTCGCCTTCAGCGGACTCGGGATCGGCAGCGAGGGCAGTTACGCCGAGTACGCCGTCATCGCCGAGACCCAGGTCGTGCACCTCCCTGAGGAGCTGTCGTTCACCGACGCAGCGGCAATCGGCATGGCGTTCCCCGCCGCGTATTACGCCCTGGTGACGCGCGGTGCGCTGCGTGAGGGCGAGACGGTGCTCGTCCAGGGCGCCGCCGGCGGCGTCGGATCGGCGTCGGTGCAGCTCGCCAGGGCGCTGGGCGCCCGGGTGCTCGCCACGGCGAGCGGCCGGGACGCGGCGGACCTCGTTCTCAGCCTCGGCGCCGAGGCGGTGATCGATTTCCGCACCGAGGACGTGCCGGAGCGGGTGCTCGAGCTCACCGGGGGCCGGGGGGTCGATCTGATACATGAACTCGTCCTCAGTGCGAACCTCCCCATGGACATCGGGATGGTGGCCAAGGGCGGACGCATCGTCGGCACCGGTCAAGGCCCAGGCCCGGACGCGACCGTCCCCATCGGCGCGGCGATCGCCAAGGACGCCTCGGTGCTCTTCATGAACCTGAACAACGCCGGCCGCGCCGGCGTGGCGGCCATCGCGACCGAGGTCGCCGACATGGTCGCCGCCGGCAAGGTCAGGCCGGTGATCGGCGCCGAGCTGCCGCTGGCGGAGGCACGCCGGGCCCACGAGATGCTGGCCCGGAGCCACCTCGGCAAGATCGTCCTGCTGCCCTGACCCCGCGCCTCAGTAGCCCTTGCCGTTGCCGCGGATGGCGGCCTCCCGCTCCTTGTGCAGCTCGATCCGCGGCAGCAGTGAGGTGATCATCGTGTGCAGCATCCCGAGCCGCTGCTCCTCGCTGCGCGACTCGAGCAGTCCCTGCTTGAGCTCCACGCCGAAGTCCACGGCCGCGGCGAGACGGAACGACAGTGGGCCTTCACCGACCGGTTCGCGCGGGTCCTTCACGTCCATCGCAGTCAGCATCCTGACGAACTCCCGGAGCACAGCCGCATGTGTCTCGTGTGACGCCTCGGGCGCCGCGTCACCATAAAGCTCGACCTTCGCCTTAAGGTACTCTGTCACGGGGTCCCCGGGCGCGTGGATCTCGAGGATCCGGAACCGCCGCTCGCCCTGGACGAGCACGTTCATGCGCCCGTCGTCCAGTCGCTCGATGAGCTGGGCCACGCGCGCCGTCGTCCCGCATTCGCGCACTGATTCCTCGCCGGCCAGGACGACGCCGAACTCGCCCTCCTCCAGGCGTTCCCCGATCAGCTTCTTGTAGCGCTCCTCGAAGATGTGCAGCGGCACGACCTCGCCCGGCAGCACCACGATACCGAGCGGGAACAGGCCCAACACCAGGTCGTCGGCGTCGCTCACGTCTCGCCTCCGGGATCCACTGGTCCGCACCGTCACGCGTGCGTCCAGTGTACCGTCTCCCGG
>JAAYBE010000425.1 GCA_012719015.1 Actinomycetota bacterium | reverse complement strand
GCCGGGAAACGCCGGTACGGCGAGTCCGCGTCACCGGCGAAGACATCGCCGCCGTCGCAGAGCGGCCCGGCGAGGCGGAACTCGGCATCCGCCTGCTCGCCGGCCCTCGAGGCGACGACGGTGCGGTAGTACCAGGCGTAGTTGGTGTGCTCGAGCAGGGTGTTGAAGCCGGCGTCCACGGTGACCCAGCGTTCGTCGCCGATCCGGCGGCCCATCCCGTCGCGACGCCCCTTGGTCTTCTCGTTCTCCACGCGCGCCACGAGGACGGCGGTGGTGGCGGCGATCGAGCGTCCCGGCTCCAGGAACAGCGCGAGGTCCGGTCGCCGCGCGGCGACCGCCCCGGCGACGACCTCGGCGTAGTCGGCGGCGGTCAGCAGCGAGCAGAAGTAATCGCTCGGGTGGCAGGTCACAGGCGCCTCGCGGTACGGCACCGCGAACCCGCCGCCGGCGTTCACGAAGCGCAGGCGCACGCCGGCGGCGCCCTCCACCTCGGCCACCAGGTCGAGAGCCGCGGCGATCGCCTCGCGATAGGGCTCCACGCTGGTGATCTGCGACCCGATGTGCAGGTGCAGGCCCACCGGATCGAGGCCGGGATGCGCGGCGGCGCGGCGGAACGCCTCCGCCGCATCGTCGCGGTCGATGCCGGCCTTGCCGCCGTGCGCGGTCTCGAGGCCGGGGTGCGTCAGCGTGGGGACGTGCACGTCGATGCGGGGCGCCACGGGGGCGACCGCGTCCACGGCCCTCGCCACCTCGCCGATGCGGTCGAGCTCGTACAACGAGTCGACCATGAGGGCGCGGATCCCGGCGGCGAGCGCGCGCCGGATCTCGTCGCGCGTCTTGGCGACGCCGTTGAAGACGATCTGCCCGGGCTCGAACCCCGCCTCGAGCGCCTTGTCGAGCTCGCCGCCGGAGTTGACCTCGACGCCGGCGCCGGCGTCGCGCACCACGCCCAGGAACCATCGGTTGGAGCACGCCTTGCTGGCGTAGAAGACCTCGGTCGCCGCGTGCGTCCGCCGGAAGGAGGTCAGTACGGCCGCGACGTTGTCACGCAGACGCCGCTCACTGAACACGAAGAAAGGCGTCTCGTGCGCGTCGGCCGTCTTCACCAGGTCGAGACCGTCGAAGCAGAGGTGTCCGTCGCAGACGGAGTACAGTGGGTCGGTGGCCGGCATGTGATCCCCCCTGCCTGTCGAATGCGCCGTCGGCGCAGTATACCGCGCCGGTCCCACTCGCCGGTCGTGAGACGATCCCGAGGATGCGGATCCGGGCGCGCCGTCCCCCACGCCGCCGAGCGCCCGGCGCGCCGCGTCTGATACCCTGCTGCGGGCGCCCTCCGGAGGCCTCACGGAGAGCCTGCGGCGCCCGCCCATCGGCAGACGGACGCACTGGAGACCAAAGTGGCGCTTCCCCGGGTCACGATCGACCTCGACGCCGTCGGCGACGCGACGCGCCGTTTGACGGACGCACTGCACGTCCGCGGCCTGCGGCTGAACGGCGTCACCAAGTGCGTGGACGGCGAGCCGGCGGTGGGACGCGCCATGCTGGCGGCCGGCGCCTCCGGCCTCGCCGACAGCCGCGTGCCCTCCCTGGCCCGACTCGCCGCGCACGGCCTCGGGCCGCTCACGCTCATCCGCGCCCCCCAGGCGGACGAGCTCGAGGCGGCGGCACGGGTCGCCGACCGCGTGCTCCTCTGCGACCCGGACGCCGCGCGCGCGCTCGGGGAGCTCGCGCGAAGCCGCCCCGTCGAGGTCCTGCTGACGGTGGACCTCGGCGACCGTCGCGAGGGCGTCCTGC
>JAAYBE010000424.1 GCA_012719015.1 Actinomycetota bacterium | reverse complement strand
GCCGGGCAGAGCGCGGCGCAGGGCGGCGTCGGCGAGGCCGCCGGTGCAGTGGCACGGGGCGAGCACGACCGGCGCCCGGCGCTTCAGGTCGGCGGCGACCAGCGCGATCCGCGCCTCCCCGGCGCGCATCAGGTGGGTCCCGCCGATGAGCCGCGCCAGCGGACGCCCTCCGGTCAGCCGGTCGATGTGCTCCAGGGTGGCCAGCACACCGGCGTGGGCGCAGCCGAGGAGGACCCACAGGCCGTCCGGCGTGTCGATCCAGAACGACTGGTCGTCGGCCACGGGGTCGGGCATCGTGGCGGCGGCGTCGAAGAAGAACTCCGGGTCGCCTGGTTCGCGGACCTCGTCGCGCGGGACCGGACCGGTACACCATACGCCGGGGGCGATCTCGGTGGGGTCCTCGGTCCAGACGACGTCGCGGCAGCTCAGCACGGCGGCCCGCGAGGCGGCCGGCATGCCGATCGCCGTGGGGCGGCCGGCGCGCCGGCGCGAGAAGCGCGGCTGGAGCGCGGCCGGGTGCAGGAAGAGGCGCGCCCGCGGTGCGGCCTCGAGCGCGGCGGGCAGGCCGCCGCTGTGGTCGTAGTGGCCGTGGCTCAGAGCCACGGCGTCGGCCGTGGCCAGGTCGACGCCCAGCGCCGCGGCGTTCCTCCGGAAGGCCGCCGTCTCGCCGGTGTCGATGACCACGTTCGCCGTGGCGGTCTGGATCCAGAGCGACAGGCCGTGCTCGCGCTCCAGCCCGGCCCGCGCGAGCCGGTTGTCGATGAGCACCGTCACCCGCACGCCGCCGGACGGGCGATCGGGGCCGGTCCCACCGACGCGGGGAGCGCGCGTCACCACTCGCCGCTCATCGACGCCGGCCGTCCCAGGCGATGAACAGGGGCAGCAGGAGAAGGGGGAAGCCGAAGAGCCGGTGCGTGACGAGGTACACGAGCGTGGCCACCAGGACGGTCACGAGCAGGCTGGTCAACAGGCGCGATGACATGCCCGTACCCTGCCCCAGGGGGCGCGCCGAGGCAAGCGGGACGCCTGCTCCGCGGTCTCCGGGACGACGGCGCCCGCGCCGGTGAGGCACAGGGCGGCGCAGGGGGTCAGAGCAGCGCCTTGAGCGCGGGCGTGCTCCACCCCGTCGTGAGCCTGACCCTGAGCGTGTAGTCGGCGTCGCCCACGCGCTTGTAGCTGAGTCCGCCGAGCCCGCTTCCCTCCGCCACTCCGCCTCCGGTCCATGGGTTCGTGGGCCACACATACGGGGGGTCCGGGAACCCGGTCGCGTCGAGGCTCTCGGGGTAGCTGCCGCGCTGCAGGCGGTAGCTCTCCAGGTAGCGCTGCAGCAACAGCGCGGTGTGCCGTGAGGCCGTATCGCGCTCAGCCTTGAACCACTGCGGCGCTCCGCCTCTCAGGACGTGGTTCCCCTTGGAGAGATGCATGGTCAGCTTGTAGGTACGGCCGTCGGCGCCCAACGCGTACGTGTAGGTGCCGCGTGTCGTGCCGGGACCCATCACCTTGCCGGTCCACGGGTTCGCCGGCCAGATGAGCTTGGCGTTCGGCAGTCCGCCGCCCTTCTTGACCATCGCCCTGGGCGGGTAGACGAACTGGCGCGCCTGGCCGTAGCGGTCGATGTAGTTCTGGATCAGCAGTCCTCCCGCCTGGACCTGCTTGTCGACGAAGCTGACCGCCGACACCCGTGGGGCGGCGGCGAGGAGGAGGGCGAGAGGGGCCGTCGCGAGGACGGCGGCGAGTACGCGTCGGGTCATCAAGGCCTCCGGAGGTCAGTGGGCGGTCATGGGGCGCCCGTGCTGTGTGGCGGCGCGGCGGGCCGTGGCGCGTCGCCGCCGACGTCGAAGTCGCCGGCGTGCAGGTGGATGCGGAGCGCGTATGAACCGTCGGCACCGGGCGAGTAGGTGTAGGATCCCGGCTCCGTCCCCGGCCTCATGGGTCCGTCGTCCACGGGGTATGAAGGCCAGTCCACGTGCGTCGCGCCGACGGCCCCCTCCGGCGTCATCTCGACGATCGTCGGCAGCGTGCCGGAGTGCTCGAGCGACCACCGGTCGACGTACCCGCTGAGGATGCGGCCGCTGCGGCGCAGGATCTCGTCCTCCAACGTGTCCAGGAGGTGCCGCCAGACGCCGGCGCCGCGCGACCCGTGCAACACGTAGTCGTCCTTGAGCGCGCGGTGCAGGCGGAGCGTGTACGACGACCTGTCGGGGCTGACCGTGTACGAGAACGACCCCCGGTCGCCACGCTGCGTCATGTCGCGGTGATCCCACGGGTTGCTGGGCCAGTAGCGGCGCTCCGGCTGGAGGCGCACGGCGCCGTC
>JAAYBE010000423.1 GCA_012719015.1 Actinomycetota bacterium | reverse complement strand
TCACGGTCGC
Source organism: Actinomycetota bacterium (assembly GCA_012719015.1). GTDB lineage: Bacteria > Actinomycetota > Thermoleophilia > UBA2241 > UBA2241 > CAIXSE01. Next base: position 1,802 of record JAAYBE010000423.1, on the reverse strand, counting down.
GACGGCGGCGATGGTCGCGGTCGCGCTGCTCGCCGCGCCGGTCGCGGCCCGGCCGCCCGACAGGCCGACGCTCACGTTCCTCGACGTCGGCGAGGGGGCGGCCGCGCTCCTGCAGGTTCCCGACGGCCCCACGGTACTGGTCGACACCGGGCCGGAGCCGCTGGCTCGCGAGCTGAAGGCCCACGGCGTGAGGGACATCGATCTGCTCGTCCTCTCCCACGGCCACGATGACCACGTGGGAGGCCTGGCGGACGTGGCGGCGACGCTGCCGATCGCCGTCGTCCTGCTCCCTGAGCCGCGCGAGGCGTCAGTCGCGCTCGACCGGATCGAAGCCGATCTGCGCACCCGCGGCGCGGACGTGCGGCGCTGCGACGCCGTGGTCCGCGCCGCCGGCGACGGCTGGGGTCTCACGGTGCTGCCGAGCGACCCCGTCGGCGGCACGGACGAGAACCAGAGAGAGAACGACGACGCGCTGGTGGTGGTCGTCGAGCTGGGCGGGCACCGCATCCTCCTGCCCGGTGATGCGGAGGGACGGGCGCTGGACGCCCTCGCGTTGCCTGCCTGCACAGTGATCGGGGTGCCGCACCACGGAAGCTCGGGAGGATTCGACGCCGCCCTGCTCGCGGGCCTCGATCCGAGGCTGGCGGTCATACCTGTCGGCCCGAACCGCCACGGACACCCCTCGGCGGAGACGCTCGACCTCCTCGCAGACTGCGGTGTGCCGTACCTGCGCACGGATCGACAGGGTGACGTGGCGTTGTCCTCCGGCGGCGACGGCCTCGAGGTCAGGACGGAGCGGCAGGGCGCAGCGGCCGGCGCCGGACCGCCCTAGATCTCGCGCCTGCGGAAGCGCAGGACGGCGACGACGAGGCAGGCCGCGCCGACCACGACGGTCGCGATCAGCGGTCCGACCCACTGGGCGGGCTCCCCCTGGACGACGGCGAGCCCGGCGGCCGGCAGGCCCGCGGGCGTGACCCGGCTGGTGACGTCGAACTGCGCGAGCACCAGCAACGCCGCATATGCGCCCACACCCGCCCCGGAGGCGGCCGCCGGCGCACGCAACTCGACGCTGAGGAGAACCAGGACCGCCAGCAGCATCAGGGCGTACGCCACCCAGAGCGAGACAGCGGGCGCGAGCCGCGCCGCGGGGCCGGCGTCGAAGAGCAGCCGGGTCAGCACGGCGCAGATGAGGGTCGCCAGAGCGGCGCCCGCGACCACGACCAGCGCCTGGGAGAGCCATTTGCCGATGACGAAGGCGGCGCGCGCGAGCGGCTTCGCGAGGGTGAGCGCCGCGGTGCCGCCGCGGACCTCGCCGCTGACGATACCACCGTAGGCGATCACCAGCGCGAACAGGGTGAGCTCGTTGAGGTTGCCCAGGTACTCGAGGTACGACTGCAGTGCCGTGGGCTCCGGGAGGGTGATGCTGAGCCCCTGCTGCACGGCGCCGAGCCGGTCGAGCAGCGTCGGCGTCAGATACGTGACCACCGGCGAGCTGACGGCCGAGAAGAGGAGGAACCCGGGGAGGACCCAGAGACGCCAGGTGCGCCGCGTCTCGCGCATCTCCTTGCGCAGGAAGACGACCAGGCCGGTCACGGACGGTCCTCTCCCACGAGGTCGACGAACACGTCCTCGAGGTCGAGCTCGTCGACGGCGAAGCGGCGCAGCGCGAGGCCCAGCCGGCCCACGAGGGCCGGCAGTTCGCGCTGCGCCGCGTCCACGTCGTCGCAGGTGACGAGCAGAGTGCCGCCCTCGCCCGCCTGCGTCGAACGGACCCAGGGTGCTCCGGCGAGCGCCTCCCGAAG
>JAAYBE010000422.1 GCA_012719015.1 Actinomycetota bacterium | reverse complement strand
TGCGGCAAGTGCTCCGCGGGATGCCCCATGGCCTCGGAATCGGACCTGCGGCCGCACCAGGTGATGCGCCGCGTCACGTACGGATCGCGCGAGCAGGCCTTGCGCGACGAGTCGATCTGGCTCTGCCTCACCTGCGAGACGTGCAGCACCCGCTGTCCCAACAGCTGTGACCCGGCCGGCGTGATCGACGTCCTGCGCGAGATCGCCATCGAGTCCGGCATGGCGAACCCGCCGCGCTCTATCAACGCCTTCCACAAGTCCTTCCTCGAGCAGATCCGCCTCAACGGGCGGTTGCACGAGGTCGGACTCGTCGTGGGCTACAAACTGCGCAGCGGCGCCTTGATGAACGACGTCACCAACACACCCGGCCTGCTCTCGCGCGGCAAGCTCGGGGTCCTGCCCGACAGGATCAAGGGAGTCGGCGAGGTCAGGCGCATCTTCGAGAAGTGCGGGGTGACTCCATGAGCACGGTCGTCGACGCCACCGCGACGCAGGACGCCGCGGCACGACAGCCCGCCGAAGTCCTCGCGTACTACCCGGGGTGCTCGCTGCACGGGACCGAGCCCGAGTACGACGAGAGCCTGCGCGCCGTGGTCGAGGCGCTCGGCGTCGCCATCGCCGAGATCCCCGACTGGAACTGCTGCGGCGCCAGCAGCGGCCACACCACCGACCAGCTGCTCGGCGTCGCCCTGCCGGCGCGCAATCTGGCGCTGGCCGAGGCGGCCGGTTTCGACCGGGTGCTGACGCCCTGCGCGGCCTGCTACAACCGCCTCGCCGCGGCACGGCTCGCGGTGGCCGAGGACGCCGCGCTGGCCGAGCAGATGCCCGACATCCTCGGCCGCCCGTTCGAGAACTCCGTGGAGGTGCTCGGCGTCCTGAGCCTCCTCCGCGAGGCGGCCGCGGACATCGCCGACCTGGCCGCCGCCCCCAGGCCGACCCCCAACCCCATGGTCGGCGCCAAGCTCGCCGCATACTACGGCTGCCTGCTCGTCCGCCCGCCCGAAGTGAGCGCCGGCGACGACCCCGAGCAGCCGATGTACATGGACGAGATCATCCAGGCCTGCGGCGCCGAGGCGGTCGACTGGAACATGAAGGTCGAGTGTTGCGGAGGCGCCTTCAGCGTCAGCCGCACGTCGTCGGTGCTGCGCCTCGGGCGCGCGATCGTCGAGGACGCCCGCCGCAGCGGCGCCGAGGCGATCGTCGTGGCGTGCCCGCTCTGCCACACCAACCTCGACCTGCGACAGCGGGCGATGGAGTCCCGCGGCGAGCCGCGGATCCCGGTGCTCTTCATCACGCAGATCGTCGGCCTCGCCCTCGGCCTGGAGCCCGAGGCACTCGGCCTGAAGCGCCACTTCATCGACACCGAGCCGCTGCTCAGCGACCTGAGGGTCCGGGCGGCGCAGCGCGTGGCCGACGAGAAGAGGGCGGCGGAGGAAAAGGCCGCCAAGGCCGCCGCCCGCGCCGCCAAGGCCGCCGAAGCTAAGGCCGCCCAGGCGGCGGACAAGACCGGGGCCGACGCCCCTGCCGATGCGGGAGGTGACGCATGAGCCGCATCGGTGTCTTCGTCTGCCACTGCGGCGAGAACATCGGACGCACCGTCGACTGCGCCGCCGTCGCGGAGGCCCTCAAGGACCACCCGGGCGTGGCCCACTCGGAGGACTACAAGTACATGTGCTCCGACCCCGGCCAGGCCCTGGTCAAGAAGGCGATCGAGGAGCACAACCTCACCGGCGTGGTCGTCGCCGCCTGCTCGCCGCACATGCACGAGAAGACCTTCCGCCGTGCCTGCGACCAGGCGGGGCTCAACAAGTTCATGTGCGAGATGGCCAACATCCGCGAGCACTGCTCCTGGATCCACGAGGACCGCGAGGATGCCACGGCCAAGGCCATCGACATCGGCCGCACCATCATCGAGAAGGTCAAGCACAACCGCCCGCTCGAGGTCATCAAGATCCCGGTGACCAAGCGCGCCATGGTCATCGGCGGCGGCATCGCCGGCATCCAGGCCGCACTCGATATCGCCGACGGCGGCCACGAGGTCGTCCTGGTCGAGAAGGAGGCGTCCATCGGCGGCCACATGAGCCAGCTGAGCGAGACGTTCCCCACCCTCGACTGCTCCCAGTGCATCCTCACCCCCCGCATGGTCGAGGCCTACCAGCACCCGAACATCAAGCTCCACACCTGGAGCGAAATCGAGAAGGTCGACGGGTACATCGGCAACTTCGAGGTGACGGTGCGCAAGAAGGCACGGTCCGTCGACCTGGATCTCTGCAACGGCTGCGGCGACTGCTGGGCGGTCTGCCCGTCCAAGAGGATCCCCAGCGAGTTCGACGCCGGCCTCAGCAACCGGACCGCGATCTACGTACCGTTCCCCCAGGCGGTGCCCAACCAGCCCGTGCTCGACCGTGAGAACTGCACCCTGTTCAAGGGCCGGGCCAAGGGCCTCAAGAAGGACGCCTGCGGCAAGTGCAAGGACGCCTGCCTCAAGAACGCGATCGACTACGACACCGAGGACGAGTTCGTCGTCGAGGAGGTCGGGGCGATCGTCGTGGCCACCGGCTACAAGCTCTACGACGTCGGACGCGAGCAGCCCGAGGGCCTCAAGGGCTATGGCGAGTACGGCTACGGCGAAGACCCCGACATCATCGACGGCCTGCAGTTCGAGCGCATCGCGTCGGCCAGCGGGCCCACCGGCGGGGAGATCCTCCGGCCGTCAGACGGCAAGGAGCCCAAGACCGTGGTCTTCGTCCATTGCGTCGGCTCACGCGACATCGACAAGGGCATGGCCTACTGCAGCAAGATCTGCTGCATGTACAACGCCAAGCACGCCATGCTCTACAAACACAAGGTGCACGACGGTCGCGCCGTGGCCTTCTACATGGACATCCGCGCCAACGGCAAGGGCTACGACGAGTTCAGCCGCCGGGCCATCGAGGAGGACCACGCCGAGTACGTGCGCGGGCGGGTGAGCCGCATCTTCCGGGACGGCGACAAGCTCAAGGTCTGGGGCTTCGACACGCTGAACGACGAGCAGGTGATCATTGACGCCGACATGGTCGTGCTGGCCACGGCCATCCGCCCCAACGACGGCGTCAAGGAGCTGGCCCAGAAGCTCAGCTGCAGCGTCGACGTCGACGGATTCATCAACGAGGCGCACCCCAAGCTGCGCCCGGTCGAGACCAACACCGCCGGCGTCTTCCTGGCCGGCGCCTGCCAGGCGCCGCGCGACATCCCGGACGCCGTCGCCATGGCGAGCGCCACCGGCGCCAAGGTGCTCAGCCTCTTCAGCACCGACGAGCTTGAGCGCGAGCCGGCCGTGGCGGTCGTCGACGAACGGACGTGCATCGGCTGCATGCGCTGCGCCCTGGTCTGCCCCTACGGCGCCATCGAGCAGCGCGAGATCTGCACGGTCGACGGTCAGGTCTGCGGACACACAGCCTACGTCAATCCGGGCGTCTGCCAGGGCTGCGGCACCTGCCAGGCGGTGTGTCTGAGCAACAGCATCGATCTCCAGACGTTCACCGACGAGCAGGTCTACAGCGAGATCAACGCGCTGTGCATGTGGGAGTGAGAGCATCATGAATAGTCAGCACAGCGACACCTTCGAGCCGCGCATCACCGCCTTCGTCTGCAACTGGTGTACCTACACCGGCGCCGACCTGGCCGGGACCAGCCGCCTGCACATGGCGAGCAACGTGCGCATCATCAGGCTGCCCTGCACGGGGCGCATCGATCCTCTGTTCATCGTGAAGGCGTTCGAGCGCGGCGCCGACGGGGTCATCGTCAGCGGCTGCCACCCCGCCGACTGCCACTACACGTCGGGCAACTACCACGCCCGGCGCCGGTTCGCCGTGTTCCACGACATCATGCAGTTCCTCGGCGTCGACCCGCGGCGCATGACCTTCAGCTGGGTCTCGGCCAGCGAGGGCGCCAAGTGGAAGGACGTCGTCAACGAGACGGTGGCCAACATACGCGAGCTCGGGCCCTACGAGGCGTACCGCGCCCTGGCGCCGGACGCCGTCGAGCCGTGGCCTGAGGCCGTCGACGGCCTGACTCCGGCGGGCGACCAAGAGCCTGCGGCCAAGGAGGTGGCCTCATGACGGGACCGGCCATCGCCCCCGCTTACGCCGGCGTCGACGAGCTACGGCGTGTCGCCCGTGAGCTGCTCGAGTCAGGCGAGGTGCGAGTCATCATCGGCTGGGAGGACGCCCGCAGGGGCGCCCGCCCGGTCTTCATCACCGACCCGGCCGAGGCGGACAAGCTCATCTTCGACACGCGCTGCGTGCACAACCTGGTCACGTACCTCGACCCGCGCCGCGACCACGTCTCCGAGCTCGGCAGGATCGGGCTCGTCGTCAAAGGCTGCGACGCCAAGGCGGTCGCCGGGCTGCTGCGCGAGTCGCAGCTCAGCCGCGACCATGTCGTGCTCATCGGCATGAGATGCGGCGGCGTGCTCGAGGAGGGCGAGCTGCCCGAGCCGCTCGCCCTCACGCCCGAGAACGTGGCGCCGCGCTGCTACGGCTGCGACAACCGGGAGCCCACGCTGACCGACCACCTCCTCGGCGAACCGCAGCCGGAGCCTCCGCGGCCGGTCATGACCATCGACGAACGCGTCGCCGCCCTCGACGACCTGCCGCTGGAGGAGCGCTGGGCGTTCTGGACCGAGCAGTTCAGCAAGTGCGTCCGGTGCTACGCCTGCCGCCAGGTCTGCCCGCTCTGCATCTGCGAGCGTTGCATCGTCGAGAAGACGCAGCCTCTCTGGATCGAGTCGGCCGCGCATCCGCGCGGCAACTTCAGCTGGAACCTCACGCGCGCCATCCACCTCGCCGGCCGCTGCGTGGACTGCGGCGAGTGCGAGCGTTTCTGCCCGGTCGGCATCCCGCTCAGCCTGCTCAACCGCAAGCTGCAGCAGATCGTGCACGACCGCTACGGCTACACGGCCAGCGACGATCCCGAGAACGCGGCGCCGATCGGCGACTACCGCCTTGACGACCAGCAGGAGTTCATCAAGTGAGCGAGCGCTTCTTCATCTCAGAGACGGATCTCCGCGGCTTGACGGCCGACCTGCTGGACGGGGGCACCGAGGTCATCGCCCCCGTCGCCACGGACATCTGCCAGTCCCCGTCGGCCGTCGCCGCCACCGCGTGCACGCTCGACGGCAGCAAAGTCGAGATCGACTACCGGCAGCTGACCTCGGCCGACGACCTGGACCTCAGCCGGGGGCTTCCGCAGCTCTCCCTCAAGGAGTTCTTCCTGCCCGAGCATGAGCCGTTGTGCCGCTGGAGACAGAAGGGCACCACGGTCCAGGTCTTCGAGGTACCCACCGAGTTCGCCCCGCGCGTCGTCCTGGCGGCCAAGCCCTGCGACGCGGCCGCCCTCGCGGTCGTCGACAAGGTCATGAACTGGGACTACGAGGACGAGCTCTGGAACGGTCGCCGTGCAGCGACCACGGTCATCAATCTCGCCTGTCAGGTCATCGACGACAGCTGCTTCTGCACCGCCGTCGGCGCCGCCCCCGACGACGTCAAGGGCGCCGACGGCCTTCTCACGCCGGTCGAGGGCGGCTACGTGTACGAGCCGGCGACCGACAAGGGCCGCGCCCTGGTCGAGGACTTCGCGGCGCGCTTCTCCGCCGACGTCCCCGCCGACACGATCGGTGGCCAGGCCGACGACGAACGCGCCGCCGCGCGCGCCCGCGTCGCCGACAACCTCGAGATCGACGCCGACTCCGTGCGGGACTGGATCGAGGCCAACTTCGAGGACCCGCTCCTCACGCACCTGGCGATGCGCTGCAACGGCTGCGGCGCCTGCACCGGGGTCTGTCCCACCTGCCACTGCTTCGACATCGTCGACGAGCAGGAGGGCGTGGGTCACGGCACCCGGCGCCGCCTCTGGGACACCTGCCAGGCGCCCACCTTCACCCTGCACGCCAGCGGCCACAACCCGCGCGACACTCAGCACGTGCGCTACCGCCAGCGCATCAACCACAAGTTCTCGATCTACCCGCTCAGGTTCGGCGAGGTGCTCTGCACCGGCTGCGGCCGCTGCACGCGCGTCTGCCATGCGGGGCAGGACCTCGTCGAGATCCTGGAGGCCATCGACATCGCGGCGCGCCGCCCGCGTGACGCCGAGCCTGCGGAGGCCGCCTCGTGAACATCTATCACCCGCTCCTCACCACCGTCACGGAGATGGTGGACGAGACGCCCGACACCCGCACGCTCAGGCTGGAGTTCCAGGACGATGCCGTGCGCGAGGGCTTCGACTTCAAGGCCGGTCAGTTCGGCGAATACAGCGTCTTCGGCGCCGGCGAGAGCACCTTCTGCATCGCCAGCTCACCCACCCGGGAGGGCTACATCGAGTGCAGCTTCAAGGCCATCGGCAAAGTGACGACCGCCCTGCGCGAAGTCAACCTGGGCGATACCGTCGGTTTCCGTGGCCCTTACGGCAACTGGTTCCCGGTCGACGAGTGGAAGGGCAAGGACGTCGTGTTCATCGCCGGCGGCATCGGCCTCGCCCCCGTCCGCTGCGTCATCTGGAACGTCCTCGACCGGCGCGACGAGTTCGG
>JAAYBE010000421.1 GCA_012719015.1 Actinomycetota bacterium | reverse complement strand
GCAGTTCGGCCTCGCCCAGTCCACGGCGTCGTACCACCTGCGCGTGCTCAGGGACGCGGGCCTGGTCACCGAGGAGGCCCGCGGCAAGTGGAGCTTCTACACGGTGGACGGCAGGAGCATGGCCGATACGCTCCGCGCACTGCAGCGGGCCCTGGCCCCCGGCGTCACGTCCGGCGCGGCCGGCCACGGGCGTCCGCGGACGTGAGGCTCGGCCGGTGAGCCGCAGCACCGGACCGGAGTCAGCTTCGACCGGCGTCGTGCCGCCTCCCCCGACGCCGGCCGCTGTCCCGCGCCGCCGTCTCTCCTTCCTCGACCGCTACCTCACCCTGTGGATCTTTCTCGCCATGCTCGCGGGCGTCGGCCTCGGCTGGTCGCTCGCGGGGCTCCCGGCCTTCATCGACCGCTGGTCGGCGGGGACCACGAACATCCCGATCGCCGTCGGGCTGATCGTGATGATGTATCCGCCGCTCGCCAAGGTGCGCTACGAGGAGCTCGGCGACGTGTTCCGCGACGGCAGGATCCTCGCCCTCTCTCTGGTGCAGAACTGGCTCGTCGGCCCGTGGGTGATGTTCTTCCTCGCGATCGTCTTCCTGCACGGTCGCCCGGACTACATGGTCGGCCTCATCATGATGGGCCTGGCGCGCTGCATCGCCATGGTGATCGTGTGGAACCAGCTGGCCCGCGGCGACACGGAGTACGCCGCCGGCCTCGTCGCCTTCAACAGCGTCTTCCAGGTGCTGTTCTACAGCGTCTTCGCCTGGTTCTTCGTCACCAGGTTGCCGCCGCTGTTCGGCCTCGAGGGCGTGGCGGTCGACATCACCATCGGGCAGATCGCCAGGAGCGTGTTCATCTACCTCGGCATCCCGTTCCTCGCCGGCATGGTCACTCGCTTCGTCGGGCTCAGGCTCAAGGGTCGCGAATGGTACGAGCAACGGTTCATCCCGCGCATCAGCCCGCTCACGCTCATCGCCCTGCTGTTCACCATCTTCGTGATGTTCAGCCTCAAGGGCGACCTCATCGTGCAGCTCCCGATGGACGTGCTCATCATCGCGGTCCCGCTCTCCCTGTACTTCGTCGTCATGTTCTTCGTGAGCTTCTTCATGGGGCGGCGTATCGGCGCCGACTACTCGAAGACGGCCACGCTGAGCTTCACCGCGGCGAGCAACAACTTCGAGCTGGCCATCGCGGTGGCCATCGCGACGTTCGGGTTGAACTCGGGTGAGGCGTTCGCCACCGTCGTGGGGCCGCTGGTGGAGGTGCCGGTGCTGATCGCCCTCGTCAACGTGGCGTTGTGGCTCGGGCGCAGGTACTGGGGAGCGGAGGATGAGCCGATCCCGGCTGCGGTGGCTGCGGCGTGTGACGAGGTAGGCTGCGACCCGCTGCGGGACCACAGGACGGTCTGAGCGAAGGAGGGAAGGGTGAGCGATCCGAGCGGCAGGGTGCCGCACATCGACCTGGAGTGGGGCCCCACGCTGGACGCTGGGGCCTGCACCGGTTGCGGCGCCTGCATCGAATGGTGCAGACACGGGGTGTATCGCTGGACCGAAGACGGCAGCAGGGTCGAGGTGGAGGTCAAGACCCGCTGCGTCGTCGGGTGCTCGCACTGCGCGACGCTCTGCCCGGAGGGCGCCCTGAGCTTCCCGACCTTCGAGG
>JAAYBE010000066.1 GCA_012719015.1 Actinomycetota bacterium | reverse complement strand
TCCGGTCCGACGACCTCGGCCACGGGTTCCACCGTGGCGGCGAACGCGTTGTGGTGGGCCGCGACGGCGTCCTTGAGTCTGGCCTCGGTGTCCTCGGTGAGCTCACCCCGGTCGCGGATGTCGGCGAGCGGCTCGCCGGCCTGGCTGCGCAGATGGTCACGCAGCCCCTGACAGAACTGCTGCACCTGGTCGACTTCCAGGTCGTCGAGGAACCCCTGGTTGCCGGCGAAGATCACCGCGACCTGCTCCTCGAGAGGCATGGGGTCGAAACGACCCTGGTTGAGCACCTGGACCATGCGCTCGCCGCGGGCCAGGGTGCGCCGGGTGACGGCGTCGAGATCCGAGCCGAACTGGGCGAACGCCTGCAGCTCGCGGTACTGCGCCAGGTCGAGCTTGAGGCGTCCGGCGACCTGGCGCATGGCCTTGACCTGCGCCTTGCCGCCGACGCGGCTGACCGAGATGCCGACGTTGATCGCCGGGCGGATGCCGGAGTAGAACAGCTCGGAGGTGAGGAAGATCTGGCCGTCGGTGATCGAGATGACGTTGGTGGGGATGTAGGCCGAGACGTCGCCGGCCTGCGTCTCGATCACCGGCAGCGCCGTGAGTGATCCTCCCCCGAGCTCGTCGTTGAGCTTGACGGCGCGCTCCAGCAGCCGGGAGTGCAGATAGAACACGTCGCCGGGGAAAGCCTCGCGCCCAGGCGGACGGCGCAACAGGAGAGACATCTGGCGGTAGGCGTCGGCCTGCTTCGAGAGGTCGTCGTAGAAGCAGACGGCGTGCCGCCCGCTGTAAAGGAAGTACTCGCCCATGGCGCACCCCGCGTACGGCGCGAGGTACTTGAGCGGCGCCGAGGCGGAAGCGGTGGCGGCGACGACGATCGTGTACTCCATCGCCCCGTACTCTTCGAGCTTCTGCACCACCTGCATGACCGTCGAGGCCTTCTGGCCGATGGCCACGTAGACGCAGATCTCGTCCTGGCCCTTCTGGTTGATGATGGTGTCGACGATGAGGGAGGTCTTGCCGGTCTGGCGGTCACCGATGATGAGCTCCCGCTGGCCACGACCGATCGGGATCATGGAGTCGATGGCTTTGATGCCGGTCTGCAGCGGCTCCTTGACCCCCTGACGCTCCACCACGCCCGGCGCTTTGAACTCCACAGGCCGATACGAGTCCGTCTCGATGGGGCCCTTGTCGTCGAGCGGACGGCCGAGCGGGTCGACCACGCGGCCGACCATGGCCTCGCCCACCGGCACCCGCAGCACGCGGCCGGTGCGCTTGACGACGTCGCCCTCCTTGATGAGCGTGTCCTCACCCAGGAGGACCGCTCCGACGATGTCCTCTTCGAGGTTGAGCGCCAGCCCGATGACGTCGTGAGGGAGCTCGAGCATCTCCATGGCCACGCAGCCGCGCAGGCCGTAGATGCGGGCGATCCCGTCGCCGACCTCGAGGACGGTGCCGACCTCCTCGACCTCGATCTCCGCCTGATAGCCTTCGATCTGGGCCTTGAGGACGGAGGCGATCTCTTCGGGTCGCAGTTTCACTGGACGTCACCTCTCACTTCCGCGGTGGCCAGCCTGCGGCGCAGCTGGCTGATCCGTGCTTTGACGCTGCCGTCGACGATCTTGTCGCCGATGCGGATGACGAGGCCGCCCAGGATGGAGGGGTCGACCCGGCGAGCCAGATCGACCCGCCGACCCGTCGCCTCCCGCAGGCGGGCGACCATCTTCTCCTCGGCCTCAGGCGTCAGACCCACGGCCGAGACGACCTCGACCTCGACGACGCCCTCCTCGACCACGGCGAGGGCGGCGAAGGCCCGTTGCAGCTCGGGCACCGCGGCGAAGCGGCCGCGCTCGAGCATGAGCTGCAGGGCGCCGACGAGCAGCGGCTGTCCGCCGCGCGTCACCTCGGCGAGCACACGCGCCTTGGCGCCCGTCTCGACCTGCGGGTCCGCGAGCACGGCGCGCAGGGGTCCTGAGACGGCGAGCGCGGCGGCGACGTCGTCCAGCTCGCGGCGCACCCGCTCGACGGCATCCGCCTCGCGGGCGGCGTCGAACAGGGCCTGCGCATAGACGCGGGCGACCTGCTCCTGGCTCACCCGTCGCCCTCCACGCCGAGCTTCTCGACGTCGAGCTCTGCGAGCGCCTCCTCGATGAGGCGGCGTTGGTCGGACTCGGTCAGGCTGCTGGTCGCGACCTTCGTGGTGGCCAGGGCCGTGAGCTCCGCGATCTGGCCCTTGAGAGCGCGCAGCGCGGCACGGGTGTCCCGCTCGATCTGCTCGTGCGCCTCCTCCAGGATGCGCTCGCTCTGCGACTTGGCCTCGGCGATGATCTCGGCCTTGGCGTGGTCGGCGGTCGCGCGCGACCGCTCGAGGATCTCCTCCGACTCTCCGCGCACCTTCGCCAGCGTGGCCTTGTACTCCTCGAGCAGGCGCAGCGCCTCGGCGCGGGCCGCCTCGGCCGCGTCCATGCCGTCCTGGATGTTCTGCCGGCGCGCGTCGAGGGCCTTCTGCAGCGGCTTGAACGCGAACACCGTGAGCACCAGGACGGCCACCCCGAAGGTGATGAGCGTCCAGATCATGAGGCCCGGTTCAGGGGCGAGCATACGTCACTCCTCGCTGGTCAGGCGCCGGGCCGCGCTCAGGCGACGAAGATGAGGATCAGGGCGATCACGAACGCGTAGAGGGCCACCGCCTCGGTCACGCCGATGCCGATGAACATGTTGGTGCGGATCTCGCCCGCGACCTCGGGCTGACGGGCGATGCTCTCGAGCGCCTTGCTGATGAGCATGCCGAGGCCCAGCGCCGGACCGATCGAGCCGACTCCCATCGAGATGCCGGCGGCCAGAAGCTTGGCGGATTCGGCGTCCATTCAGTCTCCTCCTTGATGTCGCACGCACCCCGGCGTCGACGTCGTCGTCGTGAGCATCAATGCTCCTGGTCCAGCGCTCCACCGATGTACACCGCGGAGAGGATGGCGAAGATGAAGGCCTGGATGAAGGCCACGAAGATCTCGAACATGTAGATGAGGACGGAGGCCCCCTGCAGGACGAGCGCCGCGAGGACGCTCTGGAAGATCAGCGCCATCGCGAAGAAGACGGCCAGGATGGCGTGTCCGGCGAGCATGTTGGCGAACAGACGGACGGCGAGGGAGACCAGCCGGAAGACCTCACTCACGCTGTGGATCACCCAGATCAGCTGCTTGAGCACCGGCGGGGCGCTGGACGGAGCCCAGTTGATGAAGTACCGGCCGCGGTTCTGGCGCAGCCCCGCGAAATGCGTGAAGACGAACGTGCAGAGCGCGAGGGCGAGCGTGACGTAGAGGTTCGCGGTGGCGGTGTAGAAGCCCAGTTGGTGGTGATGCGCGAACGGCAGCGGGATCAGCCCGATGAGGTTCGCCGTGAGGACGAAGAAGAAGGCGCCGGCGATGTAGGGGAACCACGTCGCCCGGCCGCTCTTCATGACGGCGCCGACGATGCCGTCGTGCGCCAGGGCGTAGAGCAGCTCCATCAGGACGCGGAAGCGGCTCGGCGGTTCTTGCCTGAGTGAGCGCCGCACGAGCAGGGCGAACACGATCAGGACGGCGGCGGTGATCCACAGATAGACGACGGCCTTGTTGACCGACAGGTCGAACGGGCCGATGGCCGGCAGCTTGATGAGCGGCTGCAGCTCGAACTCCTCGACGATCTCGACCTGCTCGCTCTGCCCGGGCGTCTTGAGGAGGTCGTACCCGACGAGAGCCCCCAGGGCGACCACCGCGACGACGCCCCAGATGAGTCGTTTGCGCTTCACCGCGGCCCCGCCCCGTGCGTCTGGTGTGCAGCGCCCGCGAAGGCGTGGATGCGGACCGTCATGTACACGGTGAACGCGGCCAGGAACGACAGCGCGGCGGCCGGGAAGGCGGCCCGCGCGAGGACGCCGACGGCGACGAGGCACACGAGCGCCACGGCCATGCGCACGACGGCCCCGCCCACAGCCGCCGCCACGGCGTGGTTGATCGTCCCCCGGGAGGCCGAGCGCCACGCCACGACCTCGAGCGCCCAGTAGACCAGCACCAGACCCGCGCCGGCGGCGGCGGCCCATGCGGGCCGTCCGGTGAGCGCCGCCACGCCGGTGCATGTGAGCGTCGCGGTGACGAGAAGGAGAGGCGTCAGGTACGGCTTAGAGATGACGCTCACCCTCCTGCCCCTCACTTCGTCTCCAGATAGATGGCGTACAACGCCAGGCCGAAGCCGATGAACACACCGATCCCCACGAACAGGGGGAACGTGCCGAAGACCCAGTCGACGCCGGCGCCGAACGCGAGCCCCACCGCCACGCCTGCAAGCAGCAGGAACGCGATGGATTCCGCGGAACCCGAGGGTCGCGGCGGCGCCTTCTTCCCGTCTTTCGGATGCTCCGCGGTCACACTATACCCACGGCGTCTGACGCCCGCAAATGACCGTGCCGGGGCGCCTGTCCGTCCGGTCTGGGCGCGGCGATGACGCCGTCATACGCCGCCGTCCGCGCGAGGTCCCGCATCGCCGACAGGGTTGTTGCCCACACCGGGGGCCAGAGGGTCGGGCAGGCCCCGGCGGCGTGAGCGATACCTGCTGAGCAGCCGCGCCATGTGGGTCGTGGACACGCCGGCCGCGACCGCGAACACGGCGATCGCCGGCCAGAAACGCTGCTGCATGGCGATGGCGAGGCCGCTGAGACAGGCGCACCACGAGTACAGCAACAACACGCTCTTGCGCTGCGAGAACCCGTGGACCAGCACGAGGTCGTGGTGGACGTGGTCCTGCCCGGGGGCGTAGAACGGCACCCCCCGGCGCCAACGGCGCCAGACGATCAGGAAGAGGTCCACGAACGGCACGCCGAGCACCAGCAGCGGCAGTACGAGCGCCACGGCGGCCGTACCCTTCATCACGCTCTCGACGCTGACGCAGGCCAGCACGAACCCGAGCAGCATCGAGCCGGCGTCACCCATGAAGATCGAGGCCGGATGGAAGTTGAACCGCAGGAACGCGAACGTCGCACCGGCGAGCACCGCCGCCAGCACCCCCATGGAGGCGAACCCTGTCGCCAGCGAGATGACCGCGAAGGTCAGCGCCGAGATGCCGCAGACGCCCGCCGCGAGTCCGTCAAGGCCGTCGATGAAGTTCACCATGTTGATGATCATCGCCATCCAGAAGCCGGTGACCAGCAGGGAGGCCGCCAGCGGCAGGTGCCACGTGATCCCGGTGAACGGGACCCCGATGCGGGTGATGCGTGTGTCGAAGTACACGGCGACGCCGATCGCCAGCAGCTGGCCGATGAACTTGACGACGGGCTCGAGCTCGTAGAGGTCGTCGAAGAGGCCCACGGCGACGACGATGGTGGCACCGCCGATGATGCCCCACACCGACCGGTCGACCTCCACGAGGAGCATCACCGACACCATCCAGCCGAGGTACATCGCGAGGCCGCCGAGGAGCGGCGTGGCCAGCTCGTGCATGCGACGCTCGTCGGTGGGCGTGTCGACCGCCCCGGTACGGTGCGCGACACGGCCCATGAGCGGCGTGACCACGTACACGATGAACGCCGCGATGAGGAAGCCCAGGATCGCCGTGCGCAGCGGGCTCGACAGGCTCAACGGACCGTCGATGGCGACGCCTCCTTGACGAGGACCACCCGGGCCTCGGCGAGCAGCTCCCGGGAGAGATCGTCGGGATAACCCTCGACGTAGTGGATCTCCCGCACCCCGCAGTTGATCAGGATCTTGGCGCACAGCACACAGGGATGGAGCGTCGTGTACAGCGTCGCACCTTCGATGGCGACGCCGTGGACGGCCGCCTGGATCACCGCGTTCTGCTCGGCGTGGATGGCACGGCACAGCTCCTGTCGCTCCCCCGAAGGGATGCCGAGCTGTTCCCGCAGGCAACCGATGTCCAGACAGTGGGCGACGCCACGCGGGGCGCCGTTGTACCCGGTGGCCAGGATCCGCTTGTCCCGGACGAGCACGGCGCCCACCTGGCGGCGCAGGCACGTGGAGCGGGTGGCCGCCTGCGCCGCGAGCTGGAGGAAGTACTCGTCCCAGCTCGGACGGCGGCGACCGCCGGCCTTGTCGTCCGCGGTCGTCATGAGGGCCTGCGACGACGGCCGCCGTGGACGCCCGGCGCCCCTTGGGGGGACCGGCGCAGTCGACTCACGCCGGGGGTCAAACAGGGTCCTCCCGGTCGAGGAGTCCGACCCGACGCTCGTGACGGCCGCCCTCGAACGGCGTCTCGAGCCAGACCTCGGTGATCGCCCACGCCTCGTCCTCGCTCAGCAGACGACCGCCCAGGCAGAGCACGTTGCAGTCGTTGTGGCGGCGGGTGATCTCGGCGTGATACGGGGTGAAGCAGTCCGCCGCGCGCACGCCCTTGTGGCGGTTGGCGGCCATACAGATGCCGATGCCGGTCCCGCAGACGAGCAGCCCGCGCTCCGCCGCACCGGAGGCGACCATGCCGGCGACCTCGTGACCGAACACGGGGTAGTCGACGGAGACGTCCTCCGAATGCGTGCCCACGTCGGTCACCTCGTGCCCCAGGGAGCGGAGACGACGTACCACGGCCTGCTTCAAGGCGAACCCACCGTGGTCCGCACCGGCGGCGATCTTCATGACGAGCTCCTTCCGCTCAGAGGTCGAGACGGGCGCGGGCGCCCTCGTGATGAAGGCCGGCGGCCACGGCCCGGAGGGCGCCGATTGTATCAGCCCCGACCTGACCCGGCGCTTCGCGCCGCCCCCGTTCGCCCGCTCTTCCCCGCATCAGTCCGGCAGATACAGCTCGCCCTGGAGCACGCGATGGACGCGACCGCCGACGCGCACGTCCGCGATCGCATCGGGCGCGCCCGAGACCGCCACCGTGAGATAGCTCGGCCGGCCGATCTGCGCGCCCTGCAGCACGACACGCTCTTCGTCGATGGGGAGCACCCCCTCGCGCGCCATGTAGGCGGCCAGCGGCCCGGCCGCGCTGCCGGTCGCCGGGTCCTCGGCGATCCCCGCGAAGGGAAACAGCCCGCGGGCCTCCATCCACGGCTCCGAGCGTCCCGTGAAGGCGCAGGGGTAGACCTCGGCGTGGCGACGCTCGAACTCGTGCGCCAGCTCCAGATCGAGCGAGACCCGGGCGAGCGCCCGCTGGGAGACGAGCGGGATGATCGTGTAACGAAGGCCCGTATCGACGGGCACCGGGTCGAACTCGGGGTGCAGGTCCTCGAGGTCGAGACCGAGCACGGCGGCCGCCGATCCGCGCGGCGCGGGCGCGAGGAACTCGGGCGCCCGCTGGTGCACGGTGGCCGACACGGGCCGGCCGTCGCGGACGGCGACCTCGACGGCGACCGGTCCCACGTCAAGCTCGAGGACGACCCTCGTGACGGGCTGGTAGACGTCCACGAGGCGCAGACGGACGAGCTCGCATGCAGTCCCGATGCTCGGATGTCCGGCGAAGGGCAGCTCGAGCGCCGGCGTGAAGATGCGCACCCGGGCGTCGCCGGCGCCCTCCGGCGGCAGGATGAAGGTGGTCTCCGACAGGTTCATCTCGCTGGCGATCGCCTGCATCTCGACGGCGGTCAGCCCCTCCGCCTCCGGGAACACCGCCAGAGGATTGCCGGAGAAGGGCCGATCGGTGAACACGTCCAGCTGATGGAAGGGCAACGTCCTCATCCTTGAGACTCCTCTCGATCGCCGTCCAGCAATGCGGCCACGTCGCGCCCGTCGACGGTCCCCGGACGCAGGATACGCCAGCTGCGCTCGGTCTCGAACAGGCTGAGGTCCACGATCGTCGAGGCCGTGCCGCTCACAGGCCCCGCATCGAGGACGAGATCACAGGCGGCCAGCAGACCGGCCTCCACCTCGTCCACGGACCGCGGCGCCCGTCCTCCGCTCGGATTGGCGCTCGAGGCGAGCAGCGGGAACGGCAGTCCGGCGAGGGCCTGCGCCGTCGCCGGCCACGCGGGCGCGCGGACGCCGAGCGTCGCCATCCGGCACTCCCCGGCGCCGGGCGGGCCCGGCAGCCCGTGGCGCACCTCGCCCGGCGGTGGGAACGTCAGGCCGGGGGGATACGGCACCAGCAGCGTGAGCGGCCCCGGCAGGAGACGCCGTACGGCCTCGAGCACGTGCGGCCCCAGCTCGAGCGAGACCTCGAGCAGGCGGCGCGACGAGTAGATCAGCTGGAGCGGCTTGGCGGCGTCGCGCCGCTTGGCGGCGAGCAGTGCCTCGCGCACCACGGGGGTCGCCACGCCGCCGACCCCGTACACGGTGTCCGTGGGGAAGCAGACGAGACGCGCCGCCGCGACGAGGTCGACGAGCTCGCGAGGGTCCACCCCCGCAGGCCCGTGGAGACGGATGTGACGGGATCGCTTCACGGTGTGGGGGTGCGGGCCACGGGAGCCGCGTCACCCGCCGGAGTCGGCCACCGCCCGAGGCGCGCCGGGACACGCCGGCGCTTCGCACGCAGCCGGACCCGCAGTGGTGCGTCGGCACGGCACGACGGCCCCCTCAAGGAGCGAACACGGCCAGCGCCTCGGGCAGCGTGAACGACCGCTCGTACAACGCCCGGCCGACGACGACGCCGACGACCTTCTCCTCACGCAGCTTCTTGAGGCGGCGGAGGTCGTCCAGCAACGCGACGCCGCCGGAGAGGACGATCTCGAGCGGCGAGACCTCCGCCAGGTCCTTGAGGCCGAGGAGGTTGGGTCCGCCCAGCATGCCGTCACGGGCGGTGTCCGTGTAGACGACCCGGGCGACTCCGTGCTCCGCCAGGTTCCTGACCATACGGATGGCGCTCATCTGGGAACGCTGCTGCCAGCCGTGGGTGGCCACCATGCCGTCGGTGCAGTCGAGACCGACCACGAGGCGCCTGCCGAGCCAGTTGACGGCGTCGTCGAGCAGGCCCTGCGCGGTGACGGCGGCCGTGCTCATCACCACCCAATGGACGCCGATGCCGGCGATGTAGGCCAGCGATCTGGGTGTGCGGATGCCGCCGCCGTACTGCACCGGGATGTCGAGACTGTCGACGATCCGCTCGACGAGGCGGAAGTTGGTGAGCTCGCCGGTGCGCGCCGCATCGAGATCGACCACATGCAGCGCCTCGGCGCCCTGGTCGCGCCAGTGGTGGGCGAGCTCCACGGGATCGTCGCTGAAGACGGTGGCGTCGCCGAAGTCGCCGCGACGCAGACGCACGGCTTTGCCGTCCTGGATGTCGACGGCGGGGAAGACGATCATGTCGTGCCGACCTCCTGCCGGACGGCGACGGAGTCCGCGATCAGCGCAAGCCCGGCGCCGAAGCTGTACTCAGGACGAGACTGTACCGCCCCGGGATCGTCGCGCGCCACCCTCCCCTGGGGCCCGGCGGCACCGACGCGGCTGCTCACGTCGTGATGGGCGACGCGCGCCCGCGCAGGCCGCCTCACGCCTCCTCCCTGGCGACGCGCAGACGTCCCACGAGCCCGGCGAAGGCGTGGCGCCGCAGCACCCGCGCGGAGCGCGAGGCCACCAGGTGCGCGCTGCACGACGCCACCACGGCGCGCGGCTCGAGAAGCGGCGCCCCCCGCACGTCGCTGCGCAGTCGAGCGCTGAGCTCGACGACGCCGTCGGCCATGCCGAGCGACGAGGCGAGGAGCGGCTCGTCGACCACCAGGATCTCCGGTTGCTCCCCCGTGGCGCCGAAGTGGCGCGCTGCGGCGCGGGGGTGCCGGGTGGCGACGCGCAGCCGCCGATCCGCGTGCACGGCGCTGGGCATCACGGCCAGGACGAGATCGTCACGGCAGCGCCGGAGGTCGAGAAGGTCGACGACCCCGAGCCGCCCCTCGAGCAGCCGGTCGCTGCCGACCACACCGGCGTCGAGCGCGCCGCGGTCGCATCCGCTGAGCACATCCGCGGCGGAGCCCAGGAACCATGTGACGCCGTTCGGATGGAAGAGCGCCGGCGCGGTCTCACCCCGCAACATGGAGACCGGCAGACCGGCCGCCCCGAGGAGATCCAGGACCTCGGCCGGTGGCGTGCTCACCTCGCAAGCGAGGCCGATCCTCATCAGGCCCCCAGGGCGGCGGCGACGGCGGCCGCATCGCCGCCGACCTCCCGGCCATCGGCCAGACGCAGCGTGTATGCACCTCCACGACGGACGATCAGCGGCGGCTCCGCCGCGGCTCCCTCCGGCAACGCGAGCACGGCGATGCCGGCGCGGCGCAACTCGGCAGTCCGCGCCGGCGCCTCGAGGCCACCCGGGAACGGGACCGCGGCCGGCGCGCCCACGAGCGGCACGCCGGCCTCGGCCAGGGCGTCCGAGGCGCGGTCGACGGCGACCGCGAACCCCACCCCGGGGATGTCCCACTCGAAACGCGCCACCAGGCCGTCATAGCGGCCGCCGCTGGCGAGCGGCAGGCCGACCCCCGGGGCGTACGCCTCGAGGATGAGGCCGGAGTAGTAACCGAGCTCCTGCACGAGACCGAAATCGAACGCCAGGTGTCTGCCGAAGCCGGCCTCGTCGACGAGGTCACGCACGCGGGCGAGCCGCGCGAGCGCGGCCTCCATGACGTCGTTGCGCGCCAGCCTCCGGGCCTGCCCGAGCATCTCCTCGCCGCCGCTCAGCTCGATGATGCGCCACAGGACCTTGAGCGCGTCCTCGTCCACGGCGGCGTTGCCGGCGACGCTCTCCAGCAGCGGGTAGTCGCGGTCGCCGAACGCCGCCGTGAACGTCTCGCGATCGTCGTCGGGCAGGTCCAGTGAGTCGATCAGCGCCATGAGATAGGCGGCGGAGCCCAGCGTCACGGTGAACTCCTCGAGGCCCAGCCCTGTAAGGGCATCGCACAGGAGGGCGACACACTCGGCATCGGCCTCGGCCGAGTCCAGTCCGAGCAACTCCGCCCCCGCCTGCCAGAACTCGCCGTCCTGACCCCGTTGTGGCGCCCAGGGCCTGATGCTCGGCGCCACGTAGCTGAACCGCAGCGGCAGCGGCGCGTCGTCGCAGCGGTCGGCCGCCATGCGCGCCACGGGGACCGTCATGTCCGTGCGCACCATGAGCTCGTGACCCTGCTCGTCGTGCAGACGGTAGCCGCCCGAGAGAACGTCGTCCTCGGCCTCCTCCAGCGTCGCCGCGAACTCGAGCCAGGGCGTGCGTACCTCTCCGTACCCGTAAGCCGCGAAACGGGCGCGCAGGAGGTCCTCCACGGCGCGCAGCCTCACGGTCTGCGGCGGAAGCACGTCGCGCATGCCCTCGGGGATCATCGCCGGTCCTCCTGGTCCTCCGGGTGTGTCGTGCCCGTGGTCGCCACCGTGTCAACCGACCCTGATGCAGCTCTCGCCGAGCAACGCCTTGAGCTCCGCGTACAGGCCGGCCACGGGGTCGACGCGCAGGTTGTCGCCGACGCGCAGTCGAGCGCGCTGCTCCCCACGCTCCATCTCGAGCACGACGGGCACGGGACCCGGGAAGTCGCAGAGGATGCGCCTCAGGTCGTCGATCACCGACGGCTCCACACACCCGGCGTCGACCACGAGCGTCAGGGGGTGGAACTCGCTCACGCCGCTGAAAGGCACGACCTCGATCACCGCCAGCACGGCGTCGCCCTCGGTCCGCCTCTCGATGCGCCCCTTCACCTTGACGATGGCGTCCTCCACGAGAGACTCGCGGTACTGCTCGTACACCTTCGGCCAGGCGCGGCATTCGACGCCGCCGTCCACGTCCTCCAGGCGGAACAGGAGCCACACGCCCCCGTTCTTGCTGACGCGCTTCTGGACGCCCGACACGACGCCCCCGGTCCAGGTCACGCCTCCGTCGTCGGCGTCGGCGATCTGGCTGACGGGCGTCTCGATCTCGTCGCGCAACTGGTCGCGGAGCCCCTGGAGAGGGTGGGCCGAGACGTAGAGGCCCAGCGCCTCCTTCTCAGCTTTGAGCAGCGTCGTCTGGTCGAACTCGACCTGGGGGACCGTGGGTCGCGGCTGGCCGCTGTCTTCGGGCGCGACCAGGTCGAAGAGACCGCCCTGGCCGTGTGCGGCGTCCCTGCGCCTGCGCTCCCCATCGGCCATGGCTCGGGGGAGCGCCTCGAGCATGCCGCGCCGCGGATCGCCGGTGCTGTCGAACGCCCCCGCGCGGATGAGCGCCTCGAGCACCCGTTTGTTGGCCATCTGCGAATCCACGCGCGCACAGAAGTCGTAGATGGACTCGAAGGGGCCGCCCTCCTCGCGGGCGGCGATGATCGCCTCGATGGCGCCCTCCCCGACGCCCTTCACCGCGTTCATGCCGAAACGGATCCTGCCCTCCACCACGGTGAACTCCACGACGCTCGTGTTGACGTCCGGCGGCAGCACTTCGATGCCCATCTCGTGACATTGGTTCACATAGAACGGCACCTTGTCCTTGGTGTTCATGACGCTGCTGATGAGGGCCGCCATGTACTCGACCGGATAGTTGGCCTTGAGCCATGCCGTGCGGTAGCTGATCATCGCGTAGCAGGCGGCATGGCTCTTGTTGAACGAGTAGTTGCCGGTCGCCTCGAAATCGGCCCACAGCTTGGCGGCCACCGCCGGCGGCACGCCCTTCTCGGCGAGGCCCTCCATGAGGGGGTCCTTGAGGGTGGTCATCAGCTCCATGTTCTTCTTGCTGATGGCTTTGCGCAGATCGTCCGCCTGGGCCGGACTGAATCCGCCGACGCGACGGGCGATGGCCATGTACTGCTCCTGGTAGATGGTCACACCGTGCGTCGGCTCCAGGATGGGCCGCAGGGCGTCGTGGTCGTACACGACCGAGGCCGGGGCTTTCTTGTTGCGCGCGTAAGTGGAGATGTATTGCATCGGCCCCGGCCGGTAGAGGGAGACGATCGCGATGAGGTCCTCGAACTCCGTCGGGCCGATCTCGCGCAGCGCCTCCTTCATGCCGGCGCTCTCGAACTGGAACACCCCGGTGGAGTCGCCGCGGGCGAGCATCCTGTACGTCTTCTCGTCGTCCAGCGGCAGCCGGTCGATCTCGATGCACACGCCCCGGGCCTTCTCGATGATCTCCAGCGCGGCCTCGATGACGTCCAGGTTGCGCAGGCCGAGGAAGTCCATCTTGAGCAGACCCAGCAGGGCGACGTCGTTCATGTCGTACTGCGTGACGAGCTCGGCGTCGCCCTTCTGCTGCAGCGGGAGATACTCGGTGAGAGGCTTGTCGCCGATCACCACGGCAGCGGCATGGATGGAGTCGTTGCGGATGAGCCCCTCGAGGCTCATGGCGAGGTCGACGACCTCCTTGACCTCGGCATCGGCGTCGTACGCCTGCTTCAGCTCGCCGCCGGGCAGCATCGCCTGGGCGAAGCTCGCCGGCGGCGCCTGCTCGGGGATCATCTTGGCGATCCTGTCCCCGAGCGCGTACGGCTTGCCCATGACGCGCGCGGCGTCGCGCACGGCCGCGCGCGCGGCCATGGTGCCGAACGTGATGATCTGCGCGACCCTGTCGCGCCCGTACTTCCGGGCCACGTAGTCGATGACTTCTTCGCGACGGGCGACGCTGAAGTCCATGTCGATGTCGGGCATGCTCTTGCGGCCGGGGTTGAGGAAGCGCTCGAAGAGCAGGTCGTACTCGAGCGGGTCGATGTCGGTGATGCCGAGCGCGTAACTGACGATGGACCCCGCGGCGGACCCTCGTCCGGGCCCCACGGCGATGCCGTTGTCCTTGGCGAACTTGACGTAGTCCCAGACGATCAGGAAGTACGACTCGAAGCCCATCTCGCCGATCACGCCGAGCTCGAAGTCGAGACGCTCCCGCACCTCGTCGGCAGGCTCGGCGCCGTACCGGCGGCGGACGCCCTGCTCACACAGCTCGCGCAGGTAGGAGCCCTCGGTATGCCCCTCGGGCACCGGGTAGACCGGCAACTTGTAGCCGCCGAAGTCGAGCTCGACGTTGCAGCGCTCCGCGATCTCGAGCGTCCTGGCCGCGGCCCCCGGGTACGCCGCGAAGCGCTCCTCCATCTCCTCGGCCGACTTGAGATAGAACTCGTCGCTGCCGTACCGCATGCGGTCCTCGTCGGCGAGATTGCTCTGCGTCTGGATGCAGAGCAGCGCGTCGTGCGCGTAGGCGTCCTCGTGGCGCAGGTAATGGACGTCGTTGGTGGCGACCGTCTTGAGGCCGGCCTTCTCGGCGAGCCGCGCGAGCCGCGGCAGCAGCTCGCGCTGCTCGGGCAGGCCGGCGTCCTGCAGCTCGACGTAGACGTTCTCCGGGCCGAGCAGCTCCGCCAGCCGGGTGACCTCGGCCAGCGCCGCGGCGTCGTCGCCCTCCTTGAGCAGCAGCGCGGCCTTGCCGCTCATACAGCCGGTGAGGGCGATGAGTCCCTCGTGGTGACGGCTGAGCAGCTCCCAGTCGGCGCGTGGCTTGTAGTAGTAGCCCTCGAGGTAAGCCTGGGTCGAGAGCTTGACGAGGCTCCTGTAGCCCGCTTCGTCGCGGGCCAGCAGGGTCAGGTGCGCGTTGCGCTCCTTGACCCCGGCACGGCTGAAGCGGTCGGTGGCGACGTAGAGCTCGAGTCCGATGATGGGCTTGATGCCCTCTGACTGGGCGGCGCGGTAGAGCTTGACGGCGCCGCCCAGGGTGCCGTGGTCGGTGAGCGCCACGGCCGGCATGCCCAACTCCTTGGCGCGTTTGACGAGGTCCACGACCCTGCAGGCGCCGTCGAGCAGCGAGTACTCGCTGTGGACGTGGAGATGGACGAAATCGGCGGCCATGGATGGGCCGGATTCTAACATGGAGGACGGCTGCCGCCGCGGCTCCGGGCCGGCGCTCCATGCCGCATCCTTGACATCGACGGCGCCACCTGCGAGCATGGTACATACCAGGAACTGAGCAGCCGAGAGAGGACCGCCGGTGTGGCGGGCAGAGAGGGGAGGCTGATCTCGGCGCGCGCACGTTCGGCGAGGGCACCGGCACATGTCGTCCCGTCCAGCCTCCGCCCACGAGTGGGTCTCCCCTAGCCAGATATCGACCGAGGGGGACAGACCACTTCGCGACCACGGGAGATGTGCAAAGAGGGGCCAATGGGGGGATGCCGATGAGAGACGACGATGCCGTCGTCATCGACAGGGGCAGCCGGTAACGACCTGGCTGGTCCCGGGAGAGAAAGGGGTGCTCCAGCGATTCCACGCGTTCCTGTCACGAACCACATCTTAGGAGGACAGATGTCAACTACCGGACGGTTCCGTTGGGC